>JAISCE010000011.1 GCA_031265765.1 Azoarcus sp. | reverse complement strand
GCCGATGCCGCCCAACTGGAAACCTGGGCCGACGCCGTGCTGGAGGCGGCAAGCCTGACGGACGTATTGGGCTCGCCGCCGAATCCGCATTGAAGCGCGCGGCATCGGCGCGGGGATTTCACCGCGCCCGATCACTCGAAGACGGAGCCGCGCGGCTTTCGGGGCGGAAAACGGGTATTCCAGGATGACATTCTTTTCCGGAACGGGAAATCCTGTTATTCTATGGGCATGATACGCCCCGCCACGCCCCATGACGCCATTTTCAAGACCTTCCTCGGCCATCCCGAGACGGCAAGGGACTTCCTGGACATCCACCTGCCCGGGCCGCTGCGCGCCCTCTGCAACCTCGACACCCTGCGCCCGGAATCCGCCTCCTTCGTCGAACCCGAACTGCGCGCTGCCTGTTCCGACATCCTCTATTCGCTCAAGACCGTCCAGGGCGACGGCTACATCTACTGCATCGTCGAGCACCAGAGCACACCCGACCGGCTGATGGCTTTCCGCCTGATGCGCTACAGCATCCTTGCCATGCAAAACCATCTGGACAAGGGCCACAAAACGCTGCCGCTGGTAATTCCCATCCTGTTCTACCATGGCCAGATCCGCCCCTATCCGCATGGCACCCGCTGGCTGGACGGCTTCGCCGATCCCGGACTGGCGGGCGAACTTTACAACGCCCCCTTCCCACTGGTCGACGTGACCGCCATGCCAGACGATGAGATACTGCGACACAAACGGGTCGCGCTGCTCGAACTCGTCCAGAAGCACATCTGGCAGCGAGACATGCTGGAATTGCTGGAGCCGATGGCAAACTTGCTGCTGATCGGCAACGCCACCCGCGGGCAACTGGAAGCCTTGCTGAACTACATGCTGCAAGTGGGCGACACCGCCGACCCTCGCGCTTTCGCCGAGCGGTTGGCGCAACAGTTGCCCGGTTATGAGGAAAACATGATGACTATTGCGGAAAGGCTGGAGCGGAAAGGCTGGAGCGGATAGGACTGGAAAAGGGGCTGGAACGAGGCCGTATGGAAGGCCGTACAGAAGGGCGTATGGAAGGCGAGGCGGCTGTCCTCGCCCGCCAGTTGGCGCGCCGCTTCGGCTCCTTGCCGGAGTGGGCGCGGGCGCGTCTGCGCCAGGCCGATGCCGCCCAACTGGAAACCTGGGCCGACGCCGTGCTGGAGGCGGCAAGCCTGACGGACGTATTGGGTTCGCCGCCGAATCCGCATTGAAGCGCGCGGCATCGGCGCGGGGATTTCACCGCGCCCCGCCGTAAGCGGCTGCGCGGGGCCTTCGGGCCGCCGCATGCAGAGCACACGAAATTACGCACACAGCAAAAAAAACAACAAATTTCCTTCCTCGAAAAGCGCCACCGGGTAAAAAACCGTGTATTGTGGCGCGGCAGTCGATTCAAGCGTTGTCCCTGTGGTGCCTCCATGTTCGTGCGCGAACTGTCTGGTTGGATTCCCTCGATACGTTTCTTGATCGCGCTGGCCATCCGGGCATATGCCCAACCAAACAACCCGTATTTCTCGCAGGAACATACATGAGCACTCAAACCGGAACCGTCAAATGGTTCAACGATGCCAAGGGCTTCGGCTTCATCACGCCGGAACAGGGCGGCGAAGATCTTTTCGCCCACTTCAGCGAAATCCAGGGCAATGGCTTCAAAAGCCTTGCTGAAAACCAGCGTGTCGAATTCGAGGTCAAATCCGGCCCCAAGGGTCTGCAAGCGGCCAACATTCGCCCGCTCTGACCCGCGCAAATTCTGGACAAAACGCGACCCGCGGGTCGCGTTTTGTTTTTTGCGGACGCTGGATTCCGCACAACCTTATATTCCCGCTTTACTCGCGCTCCATGCGCTGTCCGCCATCATGACCGAAACCCCCTCCCTCCCCGCCATGCCGCCTTCATTCGAGCAACTGGGCCTGCCCGCCGAATTGCTCGCCACGCTCGCCGAAGTCGGCTACGAAACGCCTTCTCCAATCCAGGCCGCCTGTATTCCCCATTTACTCGCCGGTCGCGACCTGCTCGGCGAAGCGCAAACCGGCACCGGCAAAACCGCCGCTTTCGCATTGCCGATCCTGGCCAGACTCGATCTCTCCTCCCTCCGTCCGCAAGCATTGGTGCTCACCCCGACCCGCGAACTCGCGCTCCAGGTCGCCGAAGCTTTCGGCAAATATGCGCATCATCTGCGGGATTTCCACGTCCTGCCGATCTACGGCGGACAGAGCATGGTGATACAACTGCGCCAACTCGCGCGCGGCGCGCAGGTCATCGTCGGCACGCCGGGACGGGTCATGGATCACATCGAGCGCGGCAGCCTCAAGCTCGACGGCCTCGCCACGCTGGTGCTCGACGAAGGTGACGAGATGCTGCGCATGGGATTCATCGACGATGTCGAATGGATACTCGAACACACGCCGGAAAACCGCCAGACCGCGCTTTTCTCGGCCACCATGCCCACCGCGATCCGCGAGGTCGCCCGCCGTCACCTGCGCGAACCCGAGGAAATCCACATCCGCGCCGCTACGTCGACAGTGGCGAAAATCCGCCAGTGCCACTGGCTGGTACGCGGCGTCGACAAGCTCGATGCCCTCACCCGCATCCTCGATGCCGAGGAAAGGCTCGATGCCGCCATCGTCTTCGTGCGCACGAAGATCGGCACGGAAGAACTGGCCGACAAACTCGCCGCGCGCGGCTACGCCGCCGCCGCCCTCAATGGCAACATGACGCAAGGTTTGCGGGAACGCACGATCGAGCAATTGAAAAACGGCGCGCTCGACATCGTGGTTGCTACCGATGTCGCCGCGCGCGGCATCGACGTGCCGCGCATCAGCCACGTCATCAACTACGACATCCCCTACGACACCGAAGCCTATATTCATCGTATCGGTCGCACCGGACGGGCCGGACGCGAGGGCGTGGCGATTCTTTTTGTCGCGCCGCGCGAACGCCGCATGCTGAAGACCATCGAGCGGGCCATTCGCCAGCCGATCGAAGCCATTGCGCTTCCCAGCCGCGAGGATGTTTCCACCCTGCGCATCAGCCAATTCAAACAGAAAGTGCTGGATACACTCGCCAATCCGGATGCGGCTCCAAGCTTTTTCGTGGATGTGATCGACGAAATCATCGAAGAAAACGATCTCGACCCCCGCGAGATCGCCGCCGCGTTGGCCTATCTCGTCCAGGCCGAGCGTCCGCTGAGAATCGGGGAAGAAAACCCGCAGCCGGAACCGGTCTCCATGGCGCGGCGCTACGACAGGCCGCCGCGCGAAGAAATCTTCACCACCGGCGCGCCCCGCGAACGCGCGCCGCGCCCCGGCCGCGAGGAAATCCTTACCCGCCGCGGCGCTTTTACCGACAGCAAGTTGCAGCGTTACCGGATCGCGCTTGGCCGCGACCATGGCATCACGCCAAAGGAGATCGTGGGCGCGCTCGCCAACGAGGGCGGCATCGAAGGCCGCTTCATCGGGCAGATCGATCTTTTCGACGACTTTTCCACAATCGAGCTTCCCGCCAGCCTGTCCGCCGACCTGCTCGCCGCGCTCGGCCGCATCCTCGTGCGCTATCGCCCGCTCGGCATCCGACCGCTCGATAAGAATGAGACGCTGCCCGCGCGCCGATTCCAGGCATCCGGCCCGCGCCGCGACGAAAGGCCGTCCGGCAAGCCGCGCACCCGACCCGCCGGCCACCAGGGCCACGAATCCGCCCGCTCCTTCTCGCCGCGCAGCGAACATCCGGGGACATCCGCGGGTAAAAAACATGCGAAAGCATGGGGAAAACATCCGAAAAAGAAATAGCGAAACACATTGCCCGCACTGGGCTTCACTTTCCGGCGTCCGGCTGGAAAGGATTTGCTCGCCGCGATTTACTTGAATCTTCTGCAAAAAAAGTCACACAGCCGTTTCGTCAGAAATAGGCGCTTGCACTATATCCCGGCAGAATCCATAATTAATGGCTGTTTGCCGGAACCGTACCGTGCTTTTTCCATGCGGCATGCCAGAGTCATGCCATCGCGCTTACAACACAATGAGGGATCAATATGGCAACCAAACCGGAACACATCAACGAGCTTCAAAAGAAGGGACTTGAAGCTGCCGTGCAACTGGCGCAACTCTCCATCGAAAACACGCAGCGTGTCATCGAGATCCAGGTTGCCGTCGCCAAATCGCTGTTCGAGGACGGCGTCAACAACGCCAAGGCTCTCGGCAGCATCAAGGACCCCCAGGAAGCCATGCAGCTACGCAGCCGTTTTGCGCAGAACACCGCCGAAAAGGTTTTTGCCGGCGCGCGTGAAATCGCCGAGGTCGCTACCAAGGCGCAATCCCAGGTCAGCAAGCTTGTCGGCGAACAGATCACCGCCAGCAGCGCGGAAGTCCTCGGAGCCATCCAGAATCTGTTCAAGGGACTGCCCATTGCCGACCAGGGCACATTGAGCGCCATCCAGGGCTCCCTGAATACCACCCGTACCGCGGTCGAGCAACTGACTCGCGCTTCGAGTGAAGCCTTCCAGGCTTTCACCCAGGTACAGGTGCCGGCTACCACAGGCAAAAGCCGCAGCAAGTAAGAAAGCGGGACGAGCATGACCATGACCATGACGGCGTCCTTCGGGACGCCGTCGTTCGTTTACGCTGCCGTGCGCGGCGGCGGCAGGTTTTCGAGAAAGGCCGCCGCCGTTTCCAGGGCGCGGGTGCGCCGCATCGGCGGCAGGCTGCGCCACACTGCTTTGCCATAGGATTTGTCGATCATCCTCGGGTCGCAGATGCACAGCACGCCACGGTCGTGTTCGCTGCGGATGAGACGCCCCGCGCCCTGTTTCATGCTGATGACGGCGCGCGGCAACTGGTGATGCAGAAAAGAACTCAAGCCCTGCTTTTCCATGTGTTCGACGCGGGCGGCGAGCACTGGATCGTCGGGCGGCGCGAACGGCAGTTTGTCGATGACGACCAACGACAAGGCATCGCCCGGCACGTCGACGCCTTCCCAAAAGCTCTGGCTTGCAACCAGCACGGCATTGCCGAGACGGCGGAAACGGTCCAGCAGTTCACTGCGCGAACCTTCCCCCTGCAAGAGCAGAGGCAGCTTTTCCTCGTCCTGCGCCAAGGCCGCCGCAAGCAATTCATGGATGCGCCGCATCGCCTTGAGTGAGGTGCAGAGCACGAACGCCCGTCCGTGCGCGGCGCGGATCAACGGCAAGGCGATCTTCGCCACGGCTTCGGCATAAAACGGGGAATTGGGATTGGGCATGCCGGCGGGCGCGTAAAGCAGCGCCTGTTCGCCGTAATCGAAAGGGCTGCCCCAGACGCCGGTCAGCGGCGGCGGCTCCAGCCCCGCCAGTCCGAGTTCCCGGCAGTAGTGCCCGAGATCGGTACCGATGGCCAATGTCGCCGACGTAAAAATCCAGGCGCGCGGATGCCCGGCGAACTGCTGCCGGAATACATCGGCCACGTCGAGCGGCGTGGCATTGAGCACCAGCGCGTGCGAAAAAACCTCGATCCAGCGAATCGCGCCCTGCTCCTCGGGTTTGCGCCAGTCGGCGAGCCGCTCCCCCAGTTCCCGGCTGCGCCGCAGGCAACTCGCCAGCCCCTCGGAGCGTTCGGCCTGGGTTTCGAGAATGGCGGTAAAGCGGGCTATCGCTTCGGCCAGCGCCGCGATTTGTTTATCGAACGCTTCCCGCTGCATGGCCTGCGCCACCGAAAACTTCACCGGTTCCGCGCCGAAAACCAGGCGCGAATCCTTTGCCGCTTTTTCCAGCGCGCGCGCCTCGTCGATCAGCGGTACACAATCGCGCGCCGCCGCCACGGTTTCGGAGCGGGTATCGCGCGCCAATTCCAGCACTTGCGCCGTCGACACGCTATCGCCGAAAAAGAGGCTCGCGGTTTCCGGCAATTGATGCGCCTCATCGAAGATCACGGTATTGCAACTCGGCAGCAATTCGCCCATGCCTTCATCCTTCAACATGAGATCGGCGAAAAAAAGATGATGGTTCACCACCACCACATCGGCATCCATCGCCGCGCGCCGCGCCTGCATCACGAAACAGTCCTTGACGCCGGGACAGTCTTGCCCGAGGCAGTTGTCCCGCGTCGAGACCGCCGCCATCCATGCGCCGGAGTCCTCGCGCACTTCGGCGCATTCGGCTTTGTCCCCGCTGTGCGTCACCCGCGCGAAACGGGCAATGGCGCGCATGTCCGCCGCATCCTGGGCGGTGAGAAAGCGCCCGTCGCGGCGATTGCGTTCCAGGTGATAAGAGCAGACATAATTGGCTCGTCCCTTGAGCAAGGCAATCGAGACGGGCGCTTTGAGCGCGGCGCGCACGATCGGCAAATCGCGGTTGAACAACTGATCCTGCAAAGTCTTGGTGCCGGTCGACACGATGAGCTTGCCGCCCGAAAGCAGCGCGGGGGCCAGATAGGCAAAGGTCTTGCCCGTCCCGGTTCCGGCCTCGGCCACCAGTACGCGATTGCCGGTAATGGCCTCGCCGATGCGCAAGGCCATTTCAGTCTGCTGCGCGCGGGCGCGAAATCCCGGAATCGCGGCGGCAAGCGGCCCATCCGGCGAAAAAAGACGGGAAAGCCGCCCGGCGTAATCGCTCATCGTCTCAGTGACGGGCGGCAAAGCCCGCAATGGCCTTCGTCACTGTATCGGCGGCATGACGAAAAGGGAAATGGCCGCAGCCGTCGATGGCCAGCAATTCGGTATGCGGCGCATGGCGCTCGATGGCCGCGATCTGGTCGAGCGTTGCATATTCGTCCTGCACGCCCTGGATGGCAAGAGAAGGACAGGCAATGCGTTTCAACAAGTTTTCGATGTTCCAGCCGCGCCGCCGCGGATCGAGCCAGGCGTTGCACCAGCCGTAGAAGGCGGAATCCACATCCCGGTGATGTTTCGCCAGACGCTCGCGGAGAGCGCCCTGCTCATAGGCAATGCGCGCACGCTCGATGCCTTTCAGGCAAATTTCCTCGACGCAATAATGCGGCGCGATGGCGACGATGCCGCGATAACGCGCGGTATCGCTCCCCGCGGCGATCAGGGCGATACTGCCGCCGTCGCTGTGCCCGAGCAGCCACGGTCTTTCGATTTCGAGCGCGCGCAGCAGCGCCGGAAGAATTTCGAGGGCTTCGCGTTCGAGATAATCGCCGGGGAAAGGCTCATCGTGCGGGCGCGGCGTAGACGCGCCATAAGCGTACCGGGAATAAACGAGGCCGCGCCATTGCAAGCGCGCGCACAAAATCGCAGGAAATTCCCGCCACAAAGCGGCGCACCCCAGACCTTCGTGCAGGAAAATCAGCACCGGCGCATCTTCCGGCGGATTTTCCGGGCCGACCCAACCGTATTCCAGCGTCAACGCCCTGCCCTGCGGGCCGCGGTGCGGGAGCGTAATGAATTCGGTCATGTGGCGATCTCCGGTTCTTCCAGTCGATGCGGCATGGCGAGATATTCGTGCGTGCGCATCTCGACCAGGCGGCTCACGGTGCGGACGAATTCATTCGCATGGATTCCCCCGGTATAAAGCGAACGCGCCTCGCCTCCGGCGCTGGCAATGAGTTTGACGCGGGAATCGTAAAGCACATCGATCAGCCAGGTAAAGCGCCGCGCCTCCGACGCCTCGCCGGCATGCATCACCGGTATTCCCGACAACAGGACGGTATGGTGGGCGCGGGCGATTTCGAGATAGTCGTTCTGCGAGCGCGCCGTGCGGCAAAGCGCATCGAAATCGAACCACACTACGCCCGAGGCGCAACCGCGCACGGGGAGGCGGCGCGCCAATACTTCGATTTCCCCCGCTTGCGGCCCGGCGCCGGCCAGATGCCGGAAATCGCCGGCCAGCCGCGCATCGGCCAATTCGCCTGCGGGGATCAGCCACGACTCGCACCGCGCCAGGGCGCGCAAACGATAATCGGCGCCATCGTCGACTTCGAGTACATCGAAACGCCGTTTTATCAGTTCGATCGCGGGCAGGAAATTGATCCGCATCAAGCCGTCCGGATACAGGCCATCCGGCGGGTAATTGGAAGTCATCACAAAGATCACCCCGCGCGCGAAAAGCGCCTCCAACAAGCGGCCCAGGATCATCGCATCGGCGATGTCGGAGACGTGGAATTCGTCGAAACAAAGCAGGCGGGTCTGCGTGGCGATACGGTCGGCTATCTTTTGCAGCGGATCGGGAGCATGGTTGAAGCGGCGCAAATCGTTCTGCACCTCCTGCATGAATGCGTGGAAATGCACGCGGCGCTTGCGCCGGTAGGGGAGCGCATCGAAAAAGCAATCCATCAAAAAGCTTTTGCCGCGCCCGACGCCGCCCCAGAAATAAACGCTTTTCGGTTCGCGTGGATGAACGAGCATCTTGCGCAGCCGGGTGCGGCGGGCGGCCTTGAAAGCAAGCAAGTCCGCATAGAGCTTTTGCAGCCGGACGACCGCCGCGCGTTGCGCCGGATCGGCGGTATAGCCGCGGGACTGAAGCCGGGATTCATACGCTTCGATCACGCCGCGCTCGGGAGCGCCGAGGATTCTACAGGGAGCCATGGGAATGACGAAATGATAACAGGATAAGGCGTTGCGCGCCGACCGGTATGTATCTGCGGAAGACGCTTCGCTTTTCCGCGCGACGGCATTTACGCATTCGTTTTCAGCCATGCAGCCAGTTCTTCCGGCGTTTCCACGCAGGCGAGCGGTGTTTCGGCGCGCAGGGCGGCAAGCGGATGCGCGCCGAAGCCGACGCCCACGCCCGCCGCCCCGGCATTTTTCGCCATTCGCAGGTCATGCGTGGTGTCGCCGATCATCAAGGTTTTCCCGGATGCTGCGCCCAGTTCGGCCATCAGTTCTTCGAGCATCGCCGGATGCGGCTTGGAGAAGCATTCGTCGGCGCATCGCGTGGCGTGAAAAAGCGAACCAAGGCCGGATTGGTCGAGAACGCGGTCGAGTCCGGCGCGGCTTTTTCCCGTGGCAACCGCCAGCAGGCGGCCTTCGCGGCGCAGCCAGGCAAGAAGACCGGCAATGCCGGGAAAAAGCGTCAGCGTTTCGTTCGCGGCGAAATAATGATGGCGGTAGCGTTCCGCGATTTTCGGGTACTCGCGCGCGGGCAGGTCGGGCGCGGCATATTGCAGGGCTTCGGCGAGTCCGAGTCCGATGACGTGCCGGGCGCGGATGTCGTCGGGCACGGACAATCCCAGGTCGCGGCAGGCGGACTGGATCGCGTGCGCGATGGCGGCGGTCGAATCCATCAAGGTGCCGTCCCAGTCGAAGACGATGAGGTCGAATCTTGTGCTCATGCGGCAGGTTCCTGTGTGTCGAGGCGGGCGATGAAGCCCTGGAGTTCCGGCGGCGGCGGCGCATCGAACGCGAGCCGCCCGCCGGTGAGCGGATGCGCGAAAACCAGCCGCGCGGCATGGAGAAACATCCGCCGCAGCCCTTCACCTTCGAGCGCCCTGTTGAGGGCGAAATCGCCGTATTTGCCGTCGCCCGCGAGCGGAAAACCGAGGTGCGCGAGATGTACCCGTATCTGGTGGGTGCGCCCGGTTTTCAGCTCGACTTCGAGCAGGCTGAACCGTTGCCAGCGTTCGACCAGGCGCACGATGCTGTGCGCGGGCTTGCCCTCGGCGGACACCCTGACGCGGCGCTCGCCGTCGGCGGCCAGGTATTTGAAAAGCGGCGCGCGGATATGTTGCACCGGGTTCGGCCATTGCCCCGCAACGAGGGCGAGATAGCGTTTTTCCACATGGCCGTCGCGCATCATGCCGTGCAGGGCGGTCAGCGCCGAACGTTTTTTCGCCACGATCAGCAGGCCGGAGGTTTCGCGGTCGAGCCTGTGCGCAAGTTCAAGCGCCCCGGGTCCGGGGCGCTGGGCGCGCAATTGTTCGATCACGCCGAAACTCACGCCGCTGCCGCCATGCACGGCCAGCCCTGCGGGCTTGTCCACCACCATCAGGGCCTCATCCTCGAACACCACCGGCAACGGCCTGCCCGGCGGCACAGGGAGTGCGGCGTCCACCGCCCCGGCCATCCGCAGCGGCGGAATCCGCAATTCGTCGTCGACGGCGAGGCGATAGGTCTGCCGCACCCGGCAGCCATTGATCCGCACTTCACCGCTGCGCAAGATGCGGTAGATGTGGCTTTTCGGCACACCTTTCATGGTGCGTATCAGGTAATTGTCGATGCGCTGCCCGGCGGCGGATTCGTCGATCCGTTCGCGCCGCGCTGCATTTATTTTGCTTTGCATCATCATCGTGAATATAATCTTGCCCGCTGAAAGCCGGTTGCGGATGCCGAGCCATACGCCAGAAGGCGATGGATCACGGACGACGCTGGAGCTCTTGCATGTGCTCCCGGCCCGCCGCCTGTGCGGATCGCGCGCCGAAAGGCGGCGATGGTAGCGCAGTACACCTTTTTCGACACACCCATCCAGCCCTCGCGGCTGGATACAAAACGCGCAAGACGCAACACACCAGCAGGATCATGCCCGCAAGACCGACATCGCCGAAACCGGCGGCGCCGGCCTCGGCAGGACAAGTGAAAGACGACCAGCCAACCCATCACAGCAAAATCACTACCGGATGAAAGCAGCTCGATACAACCGCTCCTGACCCCCGGACCAGCGCGATGGCGCGCGCCGGTCGTTCCTGCCCGTATGCATCTGGCGCGGGAGAACGACTCATAATGAAGCGCATGCTTTTCAACGCGACGCAGGCTGAAGAACTTCGCGTCGCAATCGTAGACGGTCAAAAACTGATCGATCTCGATATCGAATCGGCCAATAAGGAAGAACGCAAGAGCAATATCTACAAAGCAGTCATTACCCGGATCGACCCCAGCCTTGAAGCGGCCTTCGTCGACTACGGCGCGGAGCGGTCCGGTTTCCTGCCTCTCAAGGAAATCTCCCGCAGCTACTTCCAGCCCGGTGCGGGCAACCGCGCCAACATCCGGGAGGTGTTGCGCGAAGGCCAGGAACTCATCGTCCAGGTCGAAAAGGACGAGCGCGGCACCAAGGGCGCGGCTCTCACCACCTACGTCGCGCTCGCGGGCCGCTATCTCGTGCTGATGCCCAACAACCCTCACGGCGGCGGCGTGTCGCGCCGCATCGAAGGCGAGGAACGTACCGAGTTGCGCGAAGCCATGGATCAACTCGATGTGCCGCAGGGCATGAGCCTCATCGCGCGCACCGCCGCCATCGGCCGCAGCGCCGACGAGTTGCAATGGGACCTCAACTACCTCGTACAGCTCTGGACGGCCATCGAAGGCGCGGCGCGCGACCAGAGCGGCGCTTTCCTCATCTATCAGGAAGGCAGCCTCGTCATCCGCGCCATCCGCGACTATTTCCAGCCCGACATCGGCGAAATCCTCGTCGACACCGACGACATCTACGAGCAGGCCGGACAGTTCATGAACCGCGTCATGCCGGACAACGTCAACCGCATCAAACGCTACAACGACGACGTACCGCTTTTCTCGCGCTTCCAGATCGAACACCAGATCGAATCGGCCTATTCCCGCCAGGTCAACCTTCCCTCCGGCGGCAGCGTGGTCATCGACCACACTGAGGCGCTGGTCGCCGTCGACGTCAACTCGGGCCGCTCCACCAAAGGCGCCAACATCGAGGAAACCGCGCTGCGCACCAACCTCGAAGCCGCCGACGAAATCGCCCGCCAGTTGCGCCTGCGCGACCTGGGCGGTCTCATCGTCATCGACTTCATCGACATGGATTCCGCCAGGAACCGGGGCGAAGTCGAAAGCCGCCTGCGCGACGCCCTGCACTACGACCGCGCCCGCGTGCAGGCCGGCAAGATCAGCCGCTTCGGCCTGCTCGAACTGTCCCGCCAGCGCCTGCGCCCCGCGCTGGCCGAAACCAGCTATATCACCTGCCCGCGCTGCACCGGCACCGGCCATATCCGCAGCACTGAATCCTCGGCCCTGCACATCCTGCGCATCATCGAAGAAGAAGCGATGAAAGAAAACACCGGCGCCGTACATCTGCAAGCGCCGGTCGATGTCGCCACCTATCTGCTCAATGAAAAACGGGCGGACATCGCGCGCATCGAATTCCGCCACAAGATCCTGCTCCTCATCGTGCCAAACCGGCACATGGAAACGCCCGCGCACGAAATCACGCGGCTGCGCCACGACCAACTCAACCAGGACGACATCACGCTCGCCAGCTACCAGATGGTGCAACAACCGGGCGAGGAGACCGTCACCGGCAACGGCCGTAACGGCGGCGACAAGACGGTCGCGGCGCGCAAGGAAGCCATCGTCAAGGGCGTCGGCCCTTCCCTGCCCACCCCTGAATCGCCCGCCGCCGCGCCACAAGCTTCCGCGCAATCCACGACCGGCATCCTCTCGCGCCTCACGAACTGGCTCGGCGATCTGCTCGGCGGCGCTCACGACGAACCGGTCCCGTCTCCCGCCATCCCGGCGGCGCGCGAAACGCGCGGGCAAAACGAACGCGAACGCCCCGCCGGCCGCAACGGCGAACGCGGCAACCGTAGCGGCGGCGGCAACCGCGGTCAGCGTGGCGAACGCGGCGAACGCGACAACACCCGCGAGACCCGCGAGACCCGCGCCGAAAAAAGCGATACGCCCGCCGTGCAGGACAAACCGCAGCGTTCGCCCAAGCCGCGCGGCGAACGCAGCAGCGAGCGCGCCGAAACGCCGGAACGCACCGCCGCAGCCGAAACCGACAATGCCAAGACGGCGAGCGGCGCCCGCCGCCGTCGCAGCCGGGACAAGACCACCGAAGACACCGGCAAACCCGCTGTACCCGAGGACACTGCTGCAAGGCCGCGCCGCGCCAGCGCCGAAAAATCCGTCGGAGCCGCGGCGCAGGATCAGGCAGCCACCGTGCCTGTCGAACAGTCCGCGCCCGCCGATACCGAAGCCGCCGCCGAAAAACACCGCCGCCGCAGTCGTGGCGGTCGCCGGGGGCGCACCGCCGAAGGCGAAACCGCTATCGCCGATGCTGCGGAAGCCGAAGCCTTGCCCGTCGTCGCCATGGGCGCACCCGTCGACACCGTACCCGTCGCGCAACCGGCTTCGCCGGATGCCCTTCCCGTTGCCGCCGACAAACCATTCGAGCCGGAACCGGAAAGCGATCCCGCGCCCATTGCCGCAAAACCGGAAGAAAAGGCTGAAAGCGCCGAAACCGCGCCGCTTCCCCTGCCCTTGCTGAAAGAGTCCGACTCGTTTACCGAAGCGGCCTCGTTCGCCGGCCCGAAGCCGGAAACGCGGGAACCGGCTGCCATGCCAACCGCCGGTCTTGTCGGCACACCCAAAGACGCGAGCCTCGTCATGATCGAAACCGATCTGGAGAAAAAACCCCAATTCACGGACGGCACGCCGGAAAAACCCGTCCGCCTCGGACGCAAGCCGCGCGCGGCGGCCATCGCCAGTGAAGAACCCTTGCAGCAGGTTGAAACGCACAAAAGCGCCTGACCCTGCCGGGCCGGTAAAAACAACGAACGGGATGGCCGCCATGTACGGGCGGCCATCCCGTTTTTCCACAACCGGGTTTGGCCCCGTTACAACACGGCGGCAATCGCCTTTGCCACCACGGGCAAATTCCCGCCATTCAAGGCCGCCACATTGATACGGCCCGAAGAAACGGCATAGACCCCGGACTCGCTCTTGAGCCGCTCCACCTGCTCCTTGCTCAATCCGGTAAAAGAGAACATGCCGCGCTGCCTGGCGATAAAGGAGAAGTCCCGCGCAACGCCTTCCGCCTTCAAGGCATCGACGAGACCGGCGCGCATGGCGCGGATGCGGTTTCTCATGCCGGCGAGTTCATTTTCCCAAAGCTTTCTCAGTTCGGGGCTGGCGAGAACCGCCGCCACGATTGCGCCGCCATGCGTGGGCGGATTGGAATAATTCGTGCGGATGACGCGCTTCACCTGCGAAGCCACCCTCGCCGCTTCCTCCCTGCTCGCGGTCACGATGGAAAGCGCCCCCACCCGCTCGCCGTACAACGAGAAGTTCTTGGAAAAAGACGAAGACACCAAAAACTGCACGCCGCTGGCCGCGAACGCCTGCACCGCGGCGGTATCCTGCTCGATACCGTCGGCAAAGCCCTGGTAGGCCATGTCGAGGAAAGGCAGGAGGCGCTTTTCCCTGCAAAGCGCGGCGACTTCCTGCCATTGCCCGCCGGTCAGATCCGCCCCGGTCGGATTGTGGCAGCACGCATGCAGCAACACGATGGATTGCGGCGGCAAGGCGGCGAGCCTCTGCTTCATCGCATCGAAATCCACGCCGCGCGACGCCGGATCGTAATAGGGGTAGGTTTCGATTGGAAACCCCGCCGCCCCGAACAGGGCGCGATGGTTCTCCCAGGAAGGATCGCTGATGAACAAGGTTGTCTGCGGCAACAACTGCTTCAGATAATCCGCGCCCACCTTCAACGCCCCGGTGCCGCCCAGGGCCTGGATGGTCACAACGGTGCCATTGGCCGCCAGATCCGACCCCGCGCCGAACAACAGATCGCGCACGGCCTGGTTATAAGCCGGGTTGCCGTCGATGGGCTGGTAGCCGCGCGCGGGCTGCGCTTTCAGGCGGGCTTCTTCGGCAGCCTTGACCGCGGCGAGCAGGGGCAGCTTGCCATCGCCGTCGTAATAAACCCCGACGCCGAGATTGACTTTGCCCGCGCGGTTATCGGCATTGAAAGCTTCGGTCAGGCCGAGGATAGGGTCGCGGGGAGCCATCTCGACAGCGGCGAACAGGGATGCGGACATGGGAACTCCAATATGGATGGTTGAGACGCGCGCCGGTTCGGGAAACCGCGCTGGCCCTGCGGAGGGTCTGCCGGAGACGAAGGTCTGGAAATTCTAGCACGCCGGAACAGGGCATCGCCGCAGACCATCGGGCGGCGGCCTTGTTCCTTCTGGCATTCATCAAGCTTACCGGCGGCAAGAATCTTCAATGCCGGGCGCGGCTCGGTTTTGTTACATCGGCTCGCCGCGCAGCGCGCGCAGATGCCAGTCGAAGGCTTCGCCCAGCAGATGCGGCGTCTGTTTGCCATTGGCGCTCTTTTCCGCGCGGGCGAGATAATCGTCGAGCGCGGGGCGGAAACGGGGATCGGCGCAGTTGTCGATCACCAGCCGGGCGCGCTGGCGCGGCGCGAGGCCGCGCAGGTCGGCCAGACCGTGTTCCGTGACCAGCACTTGCACATCGTGCTCGGTATGGTCGACGTGCGAAACCATCGGCACGATGCACGACAGCGCGCCGTTCTTGGCCGTCGAAGGCGTCATGAAAATCGAGAGATAGGCGTTGCGCGCGAAGTCGCCCGATCCGCCGAGGCCGTTCATCATCTTCGAGCCGAGAACATGGGTGGAATTGACGTTGCCGTAGATGTCGGCTTCGAGCATGCCGTTCATCGAGATGGTTCCCAGGCGGCGGATGATCTCGGGATGATTGCTGATTTCCTGCGGGCGCAGGATGATGCTTTTGCGGTATTCGTCGATATTGGCGAAAAGATCGGCCAGCGCCCCGGCCGAGAGCGAGACGGCGGTCGCCGAGGCGCAGACGAGCCTGCCGGAACGGATCATGTCGAGCATGCCGTCCTGCAAGACTTCGGTGTAGGCGGTCAGCTTGTCGAACGGGCCGCCGTCCAGGCCCGCCATGACGGCGTTGGCGATGTTGCCCACGCCCGATTGCAGCGGCAGCAGGGTGGGCGGAATGCGGCCTTTTTTCACTTCGTACTGGAGGAAGTCCAGGATGTGTCCG
This sequence comes from Azoarcus sp., assembly GCA_031265765.1. Taxonomy (GTDB): domain Bacteria; phylum Pseudomonadota; class Gammaproteobacteria; order Burkholderiales; family Rhodocyclaceae; genus WRNU01. Next base: position 105,145 of record JAISCE010000011.1, on the reverse strand, counting down.
GCGATGAGACGCGAGTTTTCGTCCGGCGCGGTGAATTTGTTGTCGCGGTCGAGACAGTCGGTCTCGACCACGGCCACCACTTTTTTCGGATCGACGCGCAGATAGGGGTCGCCGATACGGTCGGCGGGCGTGGCGAGCGGGATCGGCTGCCGACGGGGCGGCAGCGCGACGCTGTAGATGTCGTGCATGCCTTCGAGTTTGGCGCTTTGCGCGGCGTTGACTTCGAGGATGACCTTGTCGGCCAGATCCAGCCAGGTTGGGTTGTTGCCGATCGAAGTCGAGGGCACCAGCCGTCCGTCTTCGAGAATGGCGGCGACTTCGATCAGGGCGGCGTTGAGCTTGCCGTAATGGCCCCAGGCGGCATTCTGCGCGACGTGGGAGAGGTGGACGTCGGTATAGTTCGCGTCGCCGGCATTGATGCGGTTGCGGCAATCCGGATCGGACTGGTAAGGCAGGCGCATGGAGACGCCATTGACCTTGAACAGGGCGCCGTCGAATTCGGGCGCAGTCGAAGCGCCCGTCCACACGCCGATGCGGAAAGCTTCGCCCCGTTCGGAAGCGGCGGCGATCCGCCGGGCGAGCGCCTGCGGCACGACCTTGGGATGGCCCGAGCCGGTGAAGCCGCTCACGCCGACATTGTCGCCATGGTCGATGAAAGCGGCGGCATCGTCCGCCGACATGATCTTGCCGCGCAGCGCGGCGCTTTGAATACGGGAATCGCTCATCTGGGTTCCATCCGGAAAGGGTCGAAATAAACGCGCCGCCGCAAAGAGACGAAGGCGCGTATCGCATGTACGAAGCCTGAAAACAAAGAGCGTCTCCAACCCGGCAGGTTCCTTTCCGCCGATCGGGCAAAGAGGCCGCCCGCTCATGCCGCAGGTAGCGGCAAAGTGTAGAAAGATCGCCCGCCCAGCGTCAACGGGAAAACACAAATGCCCGAAAAACACGGCGGCCTGCCGCCAGGCGGCGCATCCGGCATTTTCATGCCCGACTCGATGGAAACGGGACGTCCGCTCGCGCGTTTTCCGCGGGATGCATGAGCCGAAGGCTATTGCGTTTCGCGCGGCGCGGCTATAGAATTATATGTTTCGTTGCACCACATTTACATCGGGGTTACATATGGCCAACTCGGCACAAGCTCGCAAACGCGCACGCCAGGCAGTCAAGGCGCGCGCCCACAACGCCAGTCTTCGCTCGCGCCTGCGCACGGCGATCAAGGCGGTGCGCAAAGCCATCGCCGGTGGCGACAAAGCGTCGGCGCAAACCGTCTTCCGCGCTTCGACGAGCGTCATCGACAACATCGCCGACAAGAAGATCATCCACAAGAACAAGGCGGCGCGGCACAAGAGCCGCTTGTCGGCGGCAATCAAGGCGATGGCCTGAAGGCGCTTCCGGCTTGCCCGGCGGCAAAACGAAGGACGGCTTTTCGGGGCCGTCTTTTTATTTGGCTTGCCGCCCGGCGCATGCGGGAAAAAGCGGGCCGGGGAAGCGCCCGGAGCGGATCGGCGGGTCAAACCTGATCGTCGCCGATCGGTTCGACTTGGAGGTCGTTGCTGCGCGCAAAGTCGACGACGAACTGGTAGGCCAACGGATTGGCCCGATGCAGGCGGGCGTCGACGATGACGGTTTTCAGCCCCGTGAGACTGCATCCAGGCCGCACGAACTGCGAATATTTAACTCTGTTGTCATTGCCGAACGTCGCCATGATGCCGCACAGGCGATCCGCCCAGTCGCTCGGTCGGAAGACTTGCCCTTCCCTGGTCGCGCCGATGACGATGAAACTGGTGATTTCCTGGTTCATGTTGTATTGATTGGTATTGTCGATCCATGGGCCGCGCCGCGCATCGGGCGGCATCTTGTCTCCGCTTGCAGCCCCGCCCGTCCAGGCCGTTGGATTCTAGCAGATTCCCAATGGGCAATGGCGCGGCTCCGGATCGCCCGAGGCTATTGCATTTGATTTTTTTGTACGAAGCCGGACAGAGAAGCGGCGTGGCGGCTCCCATCCCCGGCTGCGGATTATACAACAGGGGCGCCCGAAGCCGGAACATGACGAATCATTCAAAACAACCGCACACAAAGGCTTCGTTGAGTCCCTGTAAATATCAATGATTCGTGTTAGCATGCATTATTCCGGTACAGTTACCCGGTCGTCCCATTTCAAGAACGGCACAAGGAGAAAAGGATGAAAACCCCGGACTGGCTCATTGCCACCCCGTCCGCCCGGCATCGGGTCAACGTCGGTCTGCGCGCCGGGCTTGCCGCTTTCGGCGGCTACGGTCTGGCACTGCTTGGCGCAGCAGCGTTCGCAGCGGGGTTGCCGTTTGATTTCCGGCCCGATGCCGTCTCGTTGGCCATCATGATCGCCTTCGTGCTGCAACTGATCGCCATCATCTGGGCTTTCGCCGCCGCCACCATCGCGCGCGCCGTGCTCGGGCTGGCGATTCCGGCGGCGCTTTTCGGCCTGTGGCTGCTGTTGTTGCGGTAAGGCGAGGCAAACACCATGATGACATTCGATCGGGCGCGCCCGTTGCGCCAATCCATGAACTGGCTGCATACCTGGTCGGGGCTGTTGCTGGGCTGGCTGCTGTTCGCCATTTTCGTGACTGGCACGCTTTCTTATTTCCGCAACGAAATCACCTTCTGGATGCAGCCGGAATTGCATCGCGCCCAGACCGCGCCGCCGGAACGGATCGCCTTCGTCCGCGCTCTCGCCCTGCTCGCGCGCGAAGCGCCCGACGCTCAACAATGGACGCTCACCCTGCCCAATCCGCGCAATCCGACGCTCGGGCTAGGCTGGCAATCTTCAATGACGGGAAACCGCCAGGCTTCCTCCGACGCAACGCGCGAGCAGGACGCGGGCGGCGCGCAGCCGTCGAACCCGGCAGCGGAAAGCCGCCCGTTTTCCGGCGAAACGACGCGCGGACGCCCGGACAGGGGCGAAGCGCGCGGTGAGAATGGCGCACGGCAGGAGGGGCGTCGGCGCGAACGGGGCGCGGACGGCGCGCAGCTGCCGAATCCGGCAACGGAAAGCCGCTCGTTTTCCGGCGAAACGGCGCGCGGACGCCCGAACAGGGGCGAAGCGCGCGGCGAGAGCGGCGCGCGACCGCCGAGAGCGGAACGACAGCCGGAAGCGGGGCCGCAACGTTCCGGCGCAGGCGCGCAACGTCAAGGACAAGGCGGCGGCGGGCATCGCGGCCCGCGCCTCGCGCTCGATCCCGAGAGCGGCGAAAAGCTCGAAGGCCGCGCCACGGCAGGCGGCAATTTCCTTTACCGTTTCCATTTTGAACTGTATGGCATCGACCGCATCTGGGCGCGCTGGATCGTCGGCATCGCCACAATGCTCATGTTCGTGGCGCTGGTGAGCGGCGTTGTCGTTCATCGCCGAATCTTCAAGGATTTCTTCACCTTCCGCCCCGGCAAGGGCAAACGCTCCTGGCTGGACGCGCACAACGCGAGCAGCGTGCTCTCGCTGCCCTTCCATCTCATCATCACGTTTTCCGGCCTGGTGCTGTTCGGCAACATGCTGATGCCCACCGCGCTCCAGGCTGCCTATCGAGGCGACTCCGAGGCTCGCTTCGGAGAAATGCGCGCGCGCATGACGCCTTCTTCCGGTATGCCGGAACCTTCGGGCGAGCGCGCTCCGCTGACGACCGGCCTCGCCGCCCTCATCGCGGAAGCGCAGGACATCTGGGGCGGCGGCGAGCGCGTGGGCAGCATCACCATCACCCACCCCGGCGACCGCAATGCGGTGATCGAACTGCGCCAGATGGGCTTCCCGAGCCTCACGGGCGGCCGCAACGTTCCCGTCCTGCGTTTCAATGGCGTGACGGGCGAGCCGCTCGCCGCGCCCGCCGCGCGCGAACAGAGCGTCGTGCAAGCGGTCGGCAGCGTGCTCAACTTGTTGCACCGGGGCTTTTTCGCCACGCCCGTGCCGCGCTGGCTGCTCTTTCTCTCCGGCGTCGGCGGCTCGCTGATGATCGCCAGCGGCTTGGTCATGTGGACGGTTTCGCGCGCCCGGAAAGCGCCCGAACCGGCGCGCGCGCCTTGGGGGCATCGTCTGGTCGAAGTACTGAACATTGCAGCCGTCGCCGGTCTCATGGTCGCCATCGCCGTCCATTTCTGGGCCAACCGCTTGATTCCCGCCGATCTGCCCATGCGCGCCGACGGGGAAATCCACGCCTTTTTCATCGCTTGGGCTGTCATGCTCGTCCATGCCGCCTTGCGCCGTCCCAAAGCGGCCTGGGTCGAACAACTCGCCTGCGCAGGCGTGCTGACCGGGCTGTTGCCGCTCGTCAATGCGGCCACGGGCGGCCTCGCGCTGCCCGGCAGCATCGAGCGGGGGCTTGGGCTGCTTGCCGGCTTCGATCTGTGCGCCCTGATCTCCGGCGCGGGGATGCTTTATGCCGCGTACAAAGTCCATAGACATACTCCGCGCGCGCGCCTCGCCGCATCCCCGTCAAGGGAAGAACCCGGTTCCGGCCCGGAAACGGAAGCCGATACGCTCCTGCCCGGAACCATGGAGGAAGCAGCATGAATCTCTTGTGCCTTGTATTGTGTTTTTGGGGATTCGCGGCGATCAGCGCCGGCATGGAGCGCCACGCCAGGGATATTTTCGCCGCAGCCGGTTCTCCCCGCACCCGCCGCCTGCGCCTGCTGGCCGGTTACGCTTTGCTGGCGCTGGCCCTTCCCCCGGCCATTGCCGGGCATGGCCTTTCCATCGGAATCGCCGTCTGGTTCGGCTTTCTCGCCCTTGCGTCGACCGCGCTTGCACTGGTATTGAACTGGCGGCCGGATATCCTGCGCCGGGCCTTGCGTTGATCGCGGCGGCGGCCTCCGCCAGGATGGCCGTGAAATCCTGGAAGCATATGCCCCGGTCTATTTCCCCGCGTCGGCGTTGCCGCGGACGTAGTCGCTATACCCCGCCACTCCCGTGGCAAAGCGTACCGCCTGATAAGCCAGCCAGCACAGCACGCGGCGCATTCTCGGTAATTTCGCCCAATCCTCGCGGCACAGTTCTTCCGCCCCTTCCTGTATCGCGGCGCGTAGACTCGCCGCCAGCGTGACGGCAAATCCGGCATCGTCCACCGCGACATTGGCCTCGCGCGCCATCAGCAGGCTGAACGGGTCGATATTGCTCGACCCCACCGTTGCCCAATGGCCGTCGATCACCGCGACCTTGGCATGCAGGACGCTGCGCCGATACTCGAAGATGCGTATGCCTTTGTCGAGAAACAGGGGATAAAGCGCGCGCGTGGCATATTGCATCACGGGGTGATCGGCCACTCCCTGGAGGAGCAGGGTGACTTTCACCCCGCGCGCCGCGGCATCGAGCAAGGCATGGCGAAAACGGCGGCCTGGGAAAAAGTAGGCGTTGGCGATCAGGATTTCGCCGCTGGCGCGGGCAATGGCGTCGAGATAGGCGTTTTCGATATCGTTGCGGTGGCGCAGGTTGTCGCGCATCAAAAAGGCCGCGCGGACGTCGCCCGCCGACCGCGCGGACGCTTCCGCCCCGCTCTGCCCGCGCATGCGGCGGCGCAGGCTGGCCCAGGCGACTTGACGCCACAGGCGGCGGGACATGCCGAGGATGGATTCAAGCAATCTGCCTTCGATGCGTACAGCGTAGTCGTAACGGGGATGTCCGGGCGCTTCGGCGTCGAAATCGTCGACGATATTGATGCCGCCGACGAATGCCGCCTGGCCGTCGATCACCGCTACCTTGCAGTGCATGCGGCGCAGCCGCTGGCGGCGTATCGGCAACACGCGCAATTCGCGCCGGAAAACCAATACCTCGGCTCCGGCGCAAACCAGGCGATCCCGCAAGTCGCGCATGAAGGCGCGCCCGCCGAAGCCATCGACCAGGAGCCGCACCGCGACTCCGCGCCCGGCGGCGCGCATCAGCGCATCGGCAATGCGCCGCCCGGTCGCGTCGGAAGCGAAGATATACGTCTGGAGCAGCACTTCCCGGCTCGCGCCGTCGATTGCGGCTTCCAGGGCGGGGAAATAGGCTTGGCCGTTCTCCAGCAGGGTAATCGCATTACCCTCGGCCCACGTGCGTCCGAATCTGTTCCGGATGCGACCGGATATCGCCCTCACCCCTTTCGCCCCCTCTGCGCGGCATTCGCCATCTCTTTTTCTTCCGCCAGCATCCATGTACAGTTGGCTATTCTGCCCCAACGGCACGAACCATGGCCATGGCTGTACGCCCTGCCGCGGCTTTCCTTTCTTTTCCTTCCGCCGGTTGTCAAAACCCCGCTACTGCGTGGATGATGTCGCCCTGTCGTCTTTCTTGCCACGAACCCGTCCATGGAATCCACCCGCATCCTGCTCGAAGCGCACGAAATCCCCACGCATTGGTACAACATTGCCGCCGACCTGCCCTCGCCGCCCGCGCCGCCGCTTTTGCCGGACGGTTCGCCCGCGGGTCCTGGGCAACTGGGCGCGATCTTTCCGCCCCGGATCATCGAGCAGGAAATGAGCATGGAACGGTGGATCGGCATTCCGGAAGAAGTGCGCGAGATTTTCCGCCTGTGGCGGCCTTCGCCGCTGGTGCGCGCCGTGCGGCTGGAAACGGCGCTCGGCACGCCTGCGAAGATTTTCTTCAAATACGAGGGCGTCTCGCCCGCCGGGTCGCACAAACCCAATTCCGCCGTACCACAGGCATATTACAACCGCGAGGCGGGCATCCGGCGGCTGACGACCGAAACCGGCGCGGGACAATGGGGGTCGTCGCTGGCGCTGGCCGGACAGATGCTCGGGCTGGAAATACGCATCTACATGGTCAGGGTGAGCCATGAGCAGAAACCGTACCGGCGGTTGATGATGCAAACCTGGGGCGCGGAAGTGTTCGCCAGCCCTTCCCCGCTGACCGGAACCGGTCGCAAGGCGTTGGCGGAGACGCCGGAGACGCCGGGTTCGCTCGGTCTTGCCATCTCCGAGGCAGTCGAAGAAGCGGCGGGCCGCGCCGATACCAATTACGCGCTGGGTTCGGTGCTGAACCACGTCGTGGTGCATCAAAGCATCATCGGGCTGGAGGCAAAAAAGCAGTTCGACAAAATCGGGCTGTATCCGGACGTGGTCATCGCCCCTTGCGGCGGCGGCTCCAGCTTCGGCGGCATTGCGTTTCCCTTTCTCGGCGACAAGGCGGCGGGCGACAAACGCGCGGAAAAACTGCGCGCGGTCGCGGTCGAACCGAGTTCCTGCCCCAGTCTCACCAAAGGGCGCTACACCTACGATTACGGCGATGCCTCGGGTTTTACTCCCATGATGAAGATGTATACCCTCGGCCACGATTTCGTGCCGGCGGGTATCCATGCCGGCGGCCTGCGTTACCACGGCGCGTCGCAGCTGGTTTCGCAGCTCTATCGCGAGGGCCTGATCGAAGCCGTTGCCGTGCCGCAACTGGCGACGTTCGACGCCGGCGTACAGTTCGCACGTTGCGAGGGCATCATCCCCGCGCCCGAGTCCTGCCACGCCATCCGCGCCGCCATCGACGAGGCGCTCAAGTGCAAGGAAACCGGCGAACGCAACGTCATTCTTTTCAACCTCACCGGCCACGGGCATTTCGACATGAGTTCGTTTGAACGTTATTTCTCCGGCAAGCTCGAAAATTTCGACTATCCGGCTGAAGAAGTGGAAAAATCTCTGGCCAGGCTGCCGCAAGTGGGGTGAGGAAGAAAAATGTGCGACAAAAACCAGGCGGCGGCGCCCCACTGCGAAGCCTTGTCCAGACGCCAGCCGGCATTGCGCATGGTGCCGCTGCCCGCCGACCTGAATCCGGCGGGCGATGTGTTCGGCGGCTGGATCATGTCGATGGTCGACATTGCCGGTTCGATCCCGGCCCGGCGGCGAGCGCGCTCGCGGGTGGCCACGGTGGCGGTCAATTCCTTCGTATTCAGGCAGCCGGTGTACGTGGGCGATCTGGTGAGTTTCTATGCGGAAGTCGTGGCAGTGGGGCGCACTTCGATCACCGTCGATGTGGAAGTGTTCGTCGAACGCGATCCGGAAGACCTGGTGGCGCTCAAGGTAACGGAAGCCAAGCTGACTTATGTGGCGCTCGACCGCCACGGCGACAAGCGCGCAGTGCCGGACGAATGATGCCGGGCCGGGCGAAATGGGTATCCGCATGCCCCGGCCTGTGGCGGAGATGCACCCGCCGCAGGAAAAAGATACGCATCGCGGCAAATGGAAAGTGAGGATCGCCTTCCAATGCCCCTATAATCGCGGCTTGTTTGTGCGGGTGCACATCCGGTTTGGGGACCGGGCCGCGCCCGGTCGTGTTCATGAAAAACGGGACGGAAGGCATGATACGAATCAAACGCGGGCTGGATTTGCCCATTACCGGCGCACCCGCGCAGCGCATTGAAGCCGGGCGACCGGTGAAAAGCGTGGCGCTCATCGGCTTCGATCATCACGGCATGAAGCCAGCGATGGCGGTGCAGGTCGGCGATCGGGTCAAGCTCGGGCAAGTACTGTTTTCCGACAGGAAAACACCGGGAGTACATTTCGTTTCACCCGGCGCGGGAACGGTGAGCGCCATCCACCGGGGCGAGAAACGGGCCTTCCAGTCGATCGTGATAGATCTGGACGGCGATGAGGCGGTGAGCTTCACCCGGCACACGGACGCGGAACTGACCGCGCTCGATGCCGCCGGAGTGCGGAAGAACCTGCAACAGTCCGGACTATGGACGGCGCTGCGCACCCGGCCCTACAGCAAGATGCCCGCCGCCGATGCCGAACCTGCGGCAATTTTCGTCACCGCCATCGACACGCATCCGCTCGCCGCCGACCCGGCCCCGGTGATCGCCGAGCATACGCAGGACTTCCTGCGCGGGGTAAAGGCGCTCTCGAAGCTCGCGCCCAAGGTCTTCATCTGTGCGGGCGAGACGGGCAATATTCCCGGCGAGGGTCTGTCCAGCGTGCGCTTCAAGCGTTTCGCCGGGCCGCATCCTGCGGGGCTGCCGGGAACACATATTCATTTCCTCCATCCGGTCGATGCCCACAGGACGGTCTGGCATATCGGCTACCAGGACGCGATCGCCATCGGCAAGCTTTTTTCCACCGGACAATTGTGGGTAGACCGGGTCGTGGCGCTCGCCGGGCCGGTGGTGACGAAGCCGCGTCTGGTGCGCACCCGGCTGGGCGCGAACCTGGCCGACCTGACCGCGGGCGAGTTGCAGCCCGGCGACAACCGCATCGTGTCCGGTTCGCTTTTCGGCGGGCGCACGGCCAGCGGCCCGTTCGGCTTTCTCGGACGTTTCCACCAGCAGGTTTCCTGTTTGCGGGAAGGGCGCGACCGTGAATTGCTGCCCTTCATGCGCGCCGGTTTCGACAAGCACTCGGTGCTCAACATCTACATCTCGAAGCTGTTCGGCAAGCGCCGCTTCGGCTTCACCACCACCACCAACGGCAGCCCGCGCGCAATGGTGCCCGTGGGCAGCTACGAGGCCGTGATGCCGCTCGACATCCTGCCCACGCAGTTGCTGCGCTACCTGATCGTCGGCGACACCGACATGGCCCAGAAACTCGGGGCGCTCGAACTCGACGAAGAAGACCTCGCGCTGTGCGCCTACGCATGCGCGGGCAAGTACGAATACGGCCCCATTCTGCGGGACAACCTGACGCGAATCGAAAAGGAAGGCTGAACATGGGATTGCGTTCGTATCTCGACAGCATCGAGCATCATTTCGCCAGGGGGGGACGGTTCGAGAAGTGGTTCGCGCTCTACGAAGCCGCCGACACCTTTCTCTACCGCCCGGCGAGCGTCACGCGCGGCACGGCGCACGTGCGCGACGGCATCGACCTCAAGCGGATGATGATCCTGGTGTGGTTCGCCACGTTCCCGGCGATGTTCTTCGGCATGTGGAACGTGGGTTGCCAGGCGAACAGCGCCTATGCCGCGCATCCCGAACTGCTGACGGCGGCGACGGATTGGCACCTGGCCGTCATCCGCCTGCTGGCGGGCTTCGATCCCGGCAGCCTGTGGGACAACTTCATCCATGGCGCGGTGTACTTCGTGCCGATCTATCTGGTGACCTTCGCTGTCGGCGGCTTCTGGGAGGCGCTGTTCGCCATGATTCGCGGACACGAAGTCAACGAAGGCTTCTTCGTCACCTCGGTGCTGTTCGCCCTCATCCTGCCGCCCACGATCCCGCTCTGGCAGGCGGCGCTCGGCATCAGCTTCGGCGTGGTGATCGCCAAGGAAGTATTCGGCGGCACGGGCAAGAACTTCCTCAATCCGGCGCTGGCCGGGCGGGCCTTTCTCTTTTTCGCCTATCCGGCGCAAATCTCCGGCAATGCGGTGTGGACGGCGGCAGACGGCTTCACCGGCGCAACGCCGCTGGCGCAGGCCGCCGAGGGCGGACTCGCCCAGTTGACGGAAAGCGGGCTGACGTGGTGGAACGCTTTTTACGGTCTCATACCCGGCTCGATCGGCGAGACCGGCACGCTCGCCATTCTCATCGGCGGCGTGGCGCTGCTGGCGATGAGGATCGCGGCCTGGCGCATCGTCGCCGGTATCTTCCTCGGCATGGGCGTCCTGAGCCTCATTTTCAACCTCATCGGCTCGGAGACAAACCCGATGTTCGCCGTGCCCTGGTACTGGCACCTGGTGATGGGCGGCTTCGCCTTCGGCGCTTTCTTCATGGCGACCGACCCGGTTTCCGCCGCCATGACCGACACCGGCAAATGGATTTTCGGCGCGCTGGTCGGCGTCATGGCGGTGCTGATCCGGGTGGTGAACCCGGCTTTCCCGGAGGGCATGATGCTGGCCATCCTGTTCGGCAACCTGTGCGCCCCGCTGATCGACCACTTCGTGGTTGCGGCCAACATCAAGCGGAGGATGGCACGCCATGTCCAGCAATAAAGAATCGACCGCGCGCACGCTCATCGTGGCGTTCATCGTGAGCCTAGTGGCCTCGGTGTTCGTCGCCGGATCGGCCATCTACCTGAAACCCGCGCAGCAGCAAAACCGCTTGCTCGACAGGCAGCGCAGCATCCTGGCGATTGCCGGCATCGGCGGCGCGCGGCTCTCCGCCGGGGAAGTGCGGGCGCTTTTCGAGCGCCGCATCGAGGCGCAAGTCGTCGATCTCACGACCGGAGAGGTCAGCACACAGTTCGATCCCGCCAGCTTCGATGCCCTGAAAGCCGCGAAAGACCCCAAGACCTCCGCCGAACTGCCCGGCAACGAAGACATCGCCCTCATCAAGCGCCGCGAACGGTTCACCACGGTGTACCGGCTGGTCAAGGACGACGGCAGCAGCGAACTGGAAGCCCTGATCCTGCCCGTGCGCGGCTACGGCCTGTGGTCGACGCTCCATGGCTTTCTCGCCATCAAGCCGGACCTGAACACCGTGGTCGGCCTGGGCTTCTACCAGCACGGCGAGACGCCGGGCCTGGGCGGCGAAGTGGATAACCCCAAGTGGAAAGCCCTATGGCCCGGCAAGACCCTGTTCGACGACGAAGGCCATACGGCAATCAAGGTCGTCAAGGGCGTCGCGGCGCAGGGCGCGCCGCACCAGATAGACGGGCTGGCGGGCGCGACGCTCACCAGCGAGGGCGTCAACAAACTGCTCGACTTCTGGCTGAGCGAACAGGGCTTCGGCCCCTATCTCGACAAACTGCGCCGAAACGGCGCTTGAACAGCGCGGAACAGGTCTGAATCATGGCGAAACAAGCAAGCGCGAAAGACATCCTCCTGACCCCGGTCTTCGACAACAACCCCATTACCCTGCAAATCCTCGGCATCTGCTCGGCGCTGGCGGTCACCTCCAACCTCGATACGGCGCTGGTGATGGCCATCGCGCTGACGGCGGTGACGGCCTTCTCGAACCTTTTCATCGCCATGATACGCACGCAGATCCCGGCTTCGATCCGCATGATCGTGCAGATGGTCATCATCGCCTCGCTGGTGATCGTAGTCGACCAGATACTGCGAGCCTACGCCTTCACCCTGGCCAAGCAGCTCTCCGTCTTCGTCGGCCTCATCATCACCAACTGCATCGTCATGGGCCGCGCCGAAGCCTTCGCCATGCAAAACCCGCCCTGGGCCTCCTTTCTCGACGGCATCGGCAACGGACTGGGCTACTCCCTCATGCTGATCGCGCTCGGCGTCGTGCGCGAACTGTTCGGCGCGGGAAAGCTCTTCGGGCACGAAATCCTGCCGCTCGTGAAAGACGGCGGCTGGTATGAACCCAACGGCCTGCTGCTGCTGCCGCCCTCGGCTTTCTTCCTGATCGGGCTGTTCATCTGGGCGCTGCGGATGTGGAAGAAGGCGCAACAGGAACCGGCGGACTTCAAGCTCGCGCCGCAGGTGAAGGAAGGAGACTGACGTGGAACACCTCTTGAGTCTTTTCGTGCGCGCCGTGTTCATCGAAAACATGGCGCTCGCCTTCTTCCTGGGGATGTGCTCCTTCATCGCCATTTCCAAGAAAGTGGAAACGGCCATCGGCCTCGGCATCGCGGTAGTCGTGGTGCAAGTCATCACGCTGCCCGCCAACAACCTCGTCTACACCTATTTGCTCAAAGACGGGGCGCTGGCCTGGGCGGGGCTGCTGGACGTCGACCTGTCCTACCTCGGCTTCCTCACCTACATCGGCGTCATCGCCGCCATCGTGCAAATCCTGGAAATGGCGCTGGACAAATACCTGCCCGCGCTCTACAACGCGCTCGGCATCTTCCTGCCGCTCATCACCGTCAACTGCGTCATCATGGCCGGTTCCCTTTTCATGGTGGAACGCGACTACGACTTTTCCGAATCGGTGGTCTACGGCCTCGGTTCCGGCCTGTCCTGGGCGCTGGCCATCGCGCTGCTCGCCGGCATCCGCGAGAAGCTGAAATACAGCGACGTACCCGCCGGATTGCAAGGACTGGGCATCACCTTCATCATCATCGGGCTGATGTCGCTGGGATTCATGTCGTTTTCCGGCGTGCAGCTTTGAAACTACCTGGGAAGGATTTTGTCGCTTGCCCTCGTCTTTCCGGCAGGAATCGCGCGGGGCGCGGGATTCCGAACATGATCGAAACAAATTCCGGACGCGCGGTGAACGCTATCGTTTTATAAGGAAGCCACGATGAACACACAGGAAATGATCCTCGCCATCGGCATGTTTACCGGCGTCGTGCTCGCGCTTGCGGCCATCATCCTGCTGGCGCGCGCCTGGCTGGTCAGCAGCGGCGACATCGACATCTCCATCAACGGCGAGCGCAACATCACCGTGCCCGCGGGCGGCAAGCTGCTGCAAACGCTGGCGGCAAACGGCATCTTTCTTTCTTCCGCCTGTGGCGGCGGCGGCACCTGCGGACAATGCAAATGCCAGGTGCTCGAAGGCGGCGGCGACATGCTGCCCACCGAGGAGCCGCATTTCACCAGGCGCGAAGCCCGCGCCGGATGGCGGCTGTCCTGCCAAGCGCCGGTCAAGCAGTCGATGAAGATCCAGGTGCCCGATGAAATCTTCGGCGTCAAGAAATGGGAATGCACGGTGGAATCGAACCCCAACGTCGCCACCTTCATCAAGGAACTCACCCTGCGGCTGCCGGAAGGCGAGCGCGTCGACTTCCGCGCGGGCGGCTATGTGCAGCTCGAATGCCCGCCGCACACAGTCGACTACAAGGATTTCGACATCCAGCCGGAATACCGGGGCGATTGGGACAAATACGACATGTGGCGCTACGTCTCGAAAGTAGACGAACCGGTCACACGCGCCTATTCGATGGCGAACTATCCGGAAGAAAAGGGCATCGTCAAATTCGACATCCGCGTCGCCCCGCCGCCGCCCAACCGCGACGACATCCCGCCGGGCAAAATGTCCTCCTATGTCTTCAACCTGAAACCGGGCGACAAGATCACCGTCTACGGCCCCTTCGGCGAATTCTTCGCCAGGGAAACGGACGCCGAAATGATCTTCATCGGCGGCGGCGCGGGCATGGCGCCGATGCGTTCGCACATCTTCGACCAAATGAAGCGTTTGAAGACAAAACGCAAAATCAGCTTCTGGTACGGTGCAAGATCGTTGCGGGAAGCCTTCTACATCGACGAATTCAACCAGCTACAGGCCGACAACCCCAATTTCATCTGGACGCTGGCGCTCTCCGATCCGCTGCCGGAAGACAACTGGACGGGGCCGTCCGGCTTCATCCACAACGTACTCTACGAAAACTACCTGAAGGATCACCCCGCGCCGGAGGACTGCGAATTCTATATGTGCGGCCCCGCGATGATGAATGCTTCAGTCATCAAGATGCTGCTCGATCTCGGCGTCGAGCGCGAAAATATCATGCTGGATGAATTCTAGGGCGCGCGGCGCGCCGAGACCCTTTCGTCGGGGCGACCGCACGCGCATATACCATGAACATCCAGCGGCGGCCATCTGCATTACGCTGATGATTGACCTGCCCCTCACCCACGACCGCCGGCTGGGCAACGCTTATTTCAACGTTTCGTTGTGTTCCCGCCCATTCGACAGAATACGCCCCGGCATCTGCGGGCTATAACAGCACCCGCTCGATGCCGCCATCGTTGACCCGCTCCACGTAATACGCCAGCCAGCCCTCTCCCATCGTCCTGCGGGCGAGTTCGACGACGAGATAATCTGCCTCGACGCCGTCCGCCACATTGGCATAGCGCGCCAGCCCTTGCAGGCAGCTTGGACAGGCGGTGAGGATGCGAACCGGGCCGCTGGCGTTCTTCTCGATTTCTTCCTGCTTGCGGAATCTCACCTGAGTGGAGATGTCGGGCCGGGCGACCGCCAATGTGCCGGATTCGCCGCAGCAGCGATCGGAGAGCGCGACGGGCGCGCCAAGGAGTTTTCCGGCGACTTCGAGGGCGGGATACTGCTTCATCGGGGTATGGCAGGGATCGTGGAAAAGGTAGCTCGCGCCCGCCGCGCTTTCGAGCCCGATGCCTTTCTCCATGAGGTATTCGTGGATGTCGAGCAAGCGGCAGCCAGGGAAGATTTTGTCGAATTCGTACCCCAGAAGCTGATCCATGCAGGTGCCGCAGGAAACGATGACGGTCTTGATGTCGAGATAGTTGAGCGTATTGGCGACGCGGTGGAAAAGCACGCGGTTTTCGGTGCTGATTTTCTGGCCTTTGTCCTCATTGCCGGCGGCGGTCTGCGGAAAGCCGCAGCACAGGTAGCCGGGCGGCAGCACGGTCTGCACGCCGAGATGGTAGAGCATGGCCTGGGTGGCGAGACTGATCTGGCCGAATTGCCGCTCCGAACCGCAGCCGGGAAAATAGAAGACGGCTTCCGCATCGGTCGCGGCCTTGGCCGGGTCGCGGATGACGGGGATAATCGCGCTGTCTTCCAGATCGAGCATGGCGCGGCTCGTCCGGCGCGGCAAGTTGCCGGGCATGGGCCGGTTGATGAGGTGGATGACCTGGCTCTTGAGCGAAGCGCGCCCGACGGTGGCGGGCGGCGCCTTGAGCTGCTTGCGGACGAGAAGCGACTTGCGCCCGAGCCGGTATGCGATGCGCTGGAGTTTGTAGCCCAGGCGGAGCATGACGGTACGCATCGCGCCGATCAGGGCCGGGTCCTTGAGGGTGAGGAAGGCCATGGCGGCGGCCTTGCCGGGGTTGAAAGAGCGTTTTTTCTGCTTGCGCAGCAAGTTGCGCATGCTGATGGAAACCTTGCCGAAGTCGATGTCGACCGGACAGGGCTTTTCGCAGCGGTGGCAGACGGTGCAGTGGTCGGAAACGTCCTCGAATTCGCTCCAGTGCGCGAGCGAGACGCCGCGCCGGGTTTGCTCCTCGTAAAGCAGGGCTTCGATGAGCAGCGATGTCGAGAGGATCTTGTTGCGCGGACTGTAGAGCAGATTGGCGCGCGGAACGTGGGTGGAGCAGACGGGTTTGCATTTGCCGCAGCGCAGGCAGTCCTTGATGGCGTGGGCGATGGCCCCGATCTCGGTTTGCTCCATGATGAGGGATTCATGCCCCATCAAATTGAAACTCGGAGTGTAGGCGTTCGCCAGATTGCCGCCGGGCATGAGCTTGCCGCGATTGAAACGATTTTCCGGATCGACCTTGGCCTTGTAGGAGCGGAACGGCGCCATCTCCGCGTCGGTCAGGTAATCGAGCTTGGTAATGCCGATGCCGTGCTCGCCCGAGACGACGCCGCCCAACGAGCGCGCCAGCGCCATGATGCGGTCGACGGCGCTGCCGGCGGTGCGGAGCATTTCGTAATCGTCGGAATTGACCGGGATGTTGGTGTGTACATTGCCGTCGCCCGCATGCATGTGCAGCGCGACGAAAACCCGCCCGCGCAAGACCTGGCGATGCAGCGCATCGATTTTTTCCAGCACGGGACGGAAGATGACGCCGTCGAAGATTTTCGAGAGCCGGGGCGCAAGCTCGGTTTTCCACGATACGCGGATGGAGTAATCCTGCAAGCGGTGGAAAAGCGCCGGATTGGCCGCGCGGTTGCTCAATTCGCCCGCGTTCACGCCGAGGGCGTCGAACATCCCTTCGGCTTCGGCCAGCGGCAGGTCGAGATTTTCCAGCAGCCACTGCCAGCGTCCGCGCACGGTTTCGATATAGGCAAGGGCGGCGTCGCGCCGGTCGCCGATCAATTCCTCCGAGGCGAGATTGGCGTCGCCCTGGTCGAGCGGCAACGCGCCGGAAAGAAAACCCGCGAGCGCCGCGCACAAATCCAGTTTGTTCCGGATGGACAGTTCAATGTTGATACGCTCGATGCCGTCGCAATAGTCGCCCATGCGCGGCAGCGGGATCACCACGTCCTCGTTGATCTTGAAAGCATTGGTG
The DNA here is from genome assembly GCA_031265765.1 of Azoarcus sp. GTDB lineage: Bacteria > Pseudomonadota > Gammaproteobacteria > Burkholderiales > Rhodocyclaceae > WRNU01. Next base: position 88,389 of record JAISCE010000011.1, on the reverse strand, counting down.
TGCCGCGAGATCGCGGCGGTGCGTCCGCGTTCGAGCCAGAAACGCTTGCGCTGTTCGGGCGAGACGGCGATGAAGCCTTCGGCGGCGCGCGCGTGGGTCATGCGCACGACTTCGGCGGCGGCGGTCATGACCGCGGTTTCGTCGAAGCCGACGATGTCGCCGATCAATACCATCTTCGGGCGTCCGTGGCGGCGGGCCCTGGTCGTATAGCCGACCGCTTTCACGTAACGCTCGTCCATGTGTTCCAACCCGGCGAGTTGCACATTCGCCGCGTGTCCGCCGCCGCCGGGCTTGAAGTAATCGGTGATATCGACGATGGCGGGCACCGCCTCGCGCACCTGTCCGAAAAATTCGAGGCACACGGTGCGCGCGACGGGCGGCATTTCGTGCAGCACCCAGCGGGCCGCGACGATGATGCCGTCAGTGCCTTCTTTCTGCACGCCGGGAATGCCGCCGAGGAATTTGTCGGTAACATCCTTGCCGAGACCGTCCTTGCGGCATCGCACCCCAGGCATCAGGAGAATACCCTCGCCGAGCAGCGAACCGCGCGCGCCGTCGATGCGGCGCAAGCGGAAACGAACGTCTTTTTGTTCGTGGATCTTGCCGAAATTGTGGTCGAGCCGTTCGACTTCGAGCCAGTTGCCATCGGGCGTGACCATTCGCCACCACGCCAGATTGTCGAGCGCCGTCCCCCACAGCACCGCCTTTTTACCCCCGGCGTTCATCGCGACGTTGCCCCCGACGGTAGAAGCCGAGGCCGAGGTCGGATCGACCGCGAAGACCAGCCCGGCCTGGCCCGCCGCTTCCGCGACGCGTTCGGTGATGACGCCCGCGCCGGTGCGAATGGTGGGATGGGTCGCCGCCATCGGCTGGCCCATGGCATCGCATAAGGCGATTCGTTCGATGGGGTCGACATGGTTGAGCTTTTCGGTGTTGATGACAACCGACTTCGCGTCGAGCGGAATGGCGCCGCCCGTATAGCCGGTGCCGCCGCCGCGCGGCACGATGCTCAAGCCCAGCGCGATAGCGCCGCGCACCAGCGGCGCGACTTCTTTTTCGCTGTCGGGATAAAGGACGACGAACGGATATTCGACCCGCCAGTCGGTCGCATCGGTAACGTGCGCGACGCGGGCATGACCGTCGAAACAAATGTTGTCGGCGCGGGTGTAGCGGGAAAAGCGTTGACGGACGGCGCGGCGGCGATGCGCGGTTTCCTCGAACCAGGACTCGAAACCGGTCACCGCCGCGCGCACGCGCGCGACGAGCAGAGCCACGCGCTCATTGCCCTGGCGGCGGTCGTCGACCTCGTCGACGCGATGATTGAGCGCCTGGATCAAGGCTTCACGGCGCTTGCGGCTGGTGAGCAGATCGTCTTCGAGGTAAGGATTGCGGCGCACGACCCAGATATCGCCGAGCGCCTCGTAGAGCATGCGCGCCGAGCGTCCCGTGACCCGCTCGCCGCGCAACTCGTCGAGCATCGTCCAGGCGTCCGCGCCAAGCAAGCGGATGACAATCTCGCGGTCGGAGAACGAAGTGTAGTTGTAGGGGACTTCACGCAAACGTGGGTTCATTGCGATGGACGGAACAGGACAAGCCGTTCATTCTAGCGAAGCGCGGCAGCGCATGGCGTGCGCCAGCCTTGCCATTTTAGCGAAACCATGGCGCGACCCCGGCGGCGAGGCGCGGCTCAGGCAACCTCGAAGAATACGAGGTCGTCCTCGAACTCTTGCGAGGAGAAGCCGCAGCCGATCCGCCCGGCGGCGGAAACGGGGCATTCGCTGTCCTTGATGCAGCGTTCTTCCTGGCCATCGACCATCACGAAACAGCCGTTGGTGCTCTGGTCGATCAACACGAAACCGCCGCGCCGCCGCTCGATGCGCGCATGCTGGCGCGATGCGCGCGGATCGTCGATGACAATATCGTTACCATGCTCGCGTCCGATCAGGACGACGGGGCGGTTTTCTTCGACGAATATCGTCTTTTGCCGGTGATGCAGGCGCAAGCGCGGCCCGGACGCAGCTTGCGGCGGCGCGTTTGAAGAATGCTGCGATCCGGCGGGGCGCGAGCCTGCGAGGGGCGACCCCCCGGCGAGAAACAATCCGGTGGGGTGCGTACTTGTGAGGGGCGAAGCGGATGACGGACGCGATTGCGGGAAAGCCGCCGCGCCGTTTTGTGCGGTTTGATTGCCGAAACCGAAGACCGGCCATGGCAAAGCGCCATGAAGGTCGCCGTGAAACGGCTCGGCGCCGACGAAATGCCGCACCGATGCGCTCAACTCGGCGACCGCGGCGAAACTCGCCAGCGATTGACCGGCGGTACAGGCGCGGAGTATCAGGCGCGCGCCTTCCACGCCTTCGCCATGAACGCCCTCGATGACGCCATAGTGGACGCCGATCCGGAGTTGCATCTGGGCGCCGCTCACGGGCGGCAGCTTGCGCACCCGGTCGATGGCTTCGCAAGCGGCCACGATACCGCTATCGCATTGCGTAAACGCCGCGACGACCGTAGCGGCATCGCGGGTAACGATTTCGCCGCCGCTACCGCCGATGGCAAGATCGACGCGATTCACGCAGCGTTCCATGGCGCGAACCGCCTCGGCTTCCTCGAGCCGCGCGGCAAGACGGTCGCCCCCGACGATTTCGGCTGCGAGAACACACAGGTTTTGAGCGTTGGACATGGCAGTAGTCGCTATGGAAGTCATTACCCCGGAAGCAGGAAGGGGGATTATGCCATAGTCGATTACCGGAATTTCGCGCGTATAACACGGACAGAATCGAAGCCGCTCGTCCGTGGCGGCGGAACGCCGGAACCGGCATCTCCCTCATCGCCGCTTCCGGCAGCGTCCGCGCCGCGCTCCAGATGCGCAAAATCAAAAAGACGGCTGTCGCCCAGATGGGACGGCGTCACATTCCTGAGCGACGCGGCGAGCGACTCGATGCGGCCCGGATACAACCGTTCCCAGTCCTGCAACATGGCCTTGATCTGTTGGCGCTGGGCGTTTTCCTGCGAGCCGCACAAAGTGCAGGGAATGATCGGAAACGCCTTTGCGCGCGCATAACGGACGATGTCGGCCTCGGCGCAATACGCCATCGGGCGGATGACGATATGCCTGCCATCGTCGCTTTTCAACTTCGGCGGCATGGCCTTGATCCGTCCGCCGAAAAACATGTTCAGGAAAAGCGTTTCGAGAATATCCTCGCGGTGATGTCCGAGCGCGATACGGGTTGCGCCGATCTCGCGCGCCGTGCGGTAAATAATGCCGCGGCGCAGGCGCGAGCACAGCGAACAGGACGTTTTGCCTTCCGGAATCCTGTCTTTGACGATGGAGTAAGTATCTTCGGTAACGATACGGTATTCGACGCCGATCTTCTCGAAATACGCCGGCAACACATCTTCGGGAAAACCAGGCTGGCGCTGGTCGAGATTCATCGCCACGATGCGGAAATCGACCGGCGCACGCTCGCGCAAAGCCAGGAGGCAGGAGAGCAGCGTATAAGAATCCTTCCCGCCGGAGACGCACACCATGACCGTATCGCCGGAGCCGATCATGCCGTAATCGGCAATCGCCTTGCCGATTCGGCGCAATAGCCATTTTTCGAGGCTGATGAAACGCTTGCTGGCGGGCTGGATAACGATGTCGGTCACGGCAAAAAGGACGGAACAGGGAAGCGATGGATTGTACCCGGCTTTTCATTCCGGTCTTTTCCCCGGCAAGAAGTCGATCCGCCGCCCTCGCTATCCGCGTTTCGCGCAAACTTTCGCCGGTTCGCGGTTTTACTCAATACCGGTAATGCTCCGCTTTGTACGGCCCCTCGACCGGCACGCCGATGTATGCCGCCTGCTCCGGCGTGAGCGTCGTCAAATGCGCGCCGATCTTGTTCAAATGCAGGCGCGCTACCATTTCGTCCAGTTTCTTGGGCAACGTGTAGACGCCGACCGGGTAATCGGCGCTTCGGGTGAAAAGTTCGATTTGCGCCAGCGTCTGGTTGGTGAAAGAATTGCTCATCACGAAACTGGGGTGGCCGGTGGCGCAGCCGAGATTCACGAGCCGCCCTTCGGCCAGCAGGATAAGGCGCTTGCCGTCCGGGAAGATGATGTGATCGACCTGCGGCTTGATGTTTTCCCACGGGTATTGCCTGAGGCTCGCTACGTCGATCTCGGAATCGAAGTGCCCGATGTTGCAGACGATGCTGTTGTGCTTCATCGCCCGCATGTGCCCATGGGTGATGACTTTGACGTTGCCGGTGGTGGTGACGAAGATGTCGCCCGATGCGGCGGCGGCGTTCATGTCGACGACGCGATAGCCTTCCATCGCGGCTTGCAGGGCGCAGATGGGGTCGATCTCGGTGATCCAGACCGTCGCGCCGAGGCCCTTCAGGGATTGGGCGCAGCCCTTGCCGACATCGCCATAGCCGAGGACGACGGCGATCTTGCCCGCGATCATGACGTCGGTGGCGCGCTTGATGCCGTCGACCAGCGATTCGCGGCAACCGTAGAGATTATCGAATTTGGATTTCGTCACCGAATCGTTGACGTTGATGGCGGGGAATCCGAGTTCGCCCCGCGCGTGCATTTGATAGAGGCGATGCACGCCGGTCGTGGTTTCTTCGGTGACGCCCCGGATGCGGGCGGCGCGAACCGAGTACCACGCCGGATCGGTTTCCAGCCGCTCCCGGATGGCGGCGAAAAGTACGGTTTCTTCTTCGCAGGAGGGATTTGCCAGCGCGGAGGGCTCTTTTTCCGCTTTCGCGCCCAGATGCAGCAGCAAGGTGGCATCGCCGCCGTCGTCCAGGATCATGTTGGCGGATTCGCCGCCGGGCCAATCGAAAATGCGATGGGTATACTTCCAGTAATCTTCCAGGCTTTCGCCCTTGGCCGCGAATACCGGGACGCCGCTCGCGGCGATGGCGGCGGCGGCGTGATCCTGGGTGGAAAAGATGTTGCAGGAAGCCCAACGCACTTGCGCGCCCAGCGCGGTGAGCGTTTCGATCAACACCGCCGTCTGGATGGTCATGTGCAGCGAGCCGGCGATACGCGCGCCCTTCAGGGGTTGGCTTCCGGCATATTCCTCGCGGATCGCCATCAGGCCCGGCATTTCGGTTTCGGCGATGGCGATTTCTTTGCGGCCCCACCCGGCGAGGGTGAGGTCGGCAACGACGTAGTCGCGGGATGCGGTCATGGCGGAACTCCTTCGAGACTATGGCCGGAAACGGCGATGGGATGCGCACGGCGCATCCGCCGCCCCATATCCGGCAGGGTTTGTCGGGGCGAGCGCCGTTGAAACCGGGCCGCCGATTTTCGACGGCGGCGGCTTCCGAGCCTGGGATCGTGAAAATCTCGCAACGCTCCTCGGAGAAGGGCTGGATTGTAAGGCAGCTTCCCGCGTTGTGAAAACCCGTCCGCGCTTCTTGGCGCGGCGGGATTCTTCCGCAGGCGGGCGGGGGAACTGCCGCGGCGCGCCGCAAACGCATGCGCGGTTCCGGCGCGCAGTCGCTCCGCGCCGGGGCGGCCTGCCGGAAACGCCGTTACGCCCCGTTTCCCGCCGCGCCATTGCTCTCCGGCGGCGGCGGCGCGGGAGGCGAATCGGCGAGCGGCGGAAAGAAGAAGGTCAGCGGACGGGTAAGGAAACGCCGCAGCACCAGCGTACTCAGGACGCGCCCCTGCGCGAACGTGATGCCGCGCGAGCGCATTGCCACGTACAGGGCGAGCGTGAAACTGACGAGTAGATTTACCAGGCCGATCAGCAAAACCCCCGCCGCGGTGATGGCGACGGCGGCGGCGGGCAACTCGAAGCTATGGGCCGCGGCGGCATAGCCCGTGTAGGCGGCGGAAAAGGCGATGTGGCGGATGTCCAGCGGCAGGCCGAACAGCATGCCGATGGCCGTGGCCCCGCCGAGCAGGAAGCCGAAGAAGAAGTTGCCGGCCAGCGCGCCGAGGTTGTTTTCGACGTAGGCGGCGAAGCGTTGCATGACTGCTGCGCCGAACAGACGGCGCGGCCAGCGTAGCTGCGCCAGACGTTCGGGAATGCGGTTATAGGCCGCCAGGTTGTCGTAATAGGCGGCGATCAGGCCGGAAAGAAACAGGCAGACTCCGGCGACCGCCGCGAAAAACGGCGCGCCGCTCAAGGGGCTGGCATCGGCGAGCAAGGCATCGGCCTTGTCTGCGTCGATGAAGGGGGCGCCGGACAGATGCCAGAAAACGAAGGAGAACAAAATCGCCATCGGTATGGAAAGGCCGAGGTTGCCGGCAATGGCGGCGAACTGGCTGCGCAGGGTGCGCACCACGGTATCGGCGAGATCGTCGAGGTTGCGTATTTTCCCGCGCGTCTCCTCGATCGAGGCGGCGATGGCATTGGCGGTCATCGCGGGCTGTTTGGTGGCGACGGTGCCGCCCAGGATGTGGATGAGCGCGAAGCCGATGCCGTAATTGAGGCAGAAGCACAGGGCTTCGGTGAGCGGCGGCATGTGCCGAGCGGCAAGCACGATCTTGAAGGCCGACATGAGCGCGATGATGAAGCCGCCGAGCGCCGCCGACCCCAGCATGGCGAAATATTCGTGCCGGGTCGTGGTGATGTATTTTTCGCCCGTCTTGCCGGCGCTCTCGGTCATGCGCCGCGAAAGCAGGCCGACGTTGGTGCTCCAGTAGTCGGAGAGGCGGTTCTTGCGGCATTCGGCCCGCACCAGCCGCTTGAACAGCGCGACGGCCTGCGGCAAAAGCGGCACGATGTCGCGGGATTGGTGCAATTCGCGCAGCAGGCCGAGCAGTTCGTGGATGCGGTCGAGATGTTGGTGCAGGCGTTCGAGCGTCAGGGTCAGGGTCAGGCTCGTTCCGCGCCGGGTCGCCCGCCGCCGCACGCGCTGCAAAACGTCATTGCATTGATCGAGCATCACGCCGAGGTGCGCCTCGCTTTCGAGCGGCGTGGCGGGGTCGCTCCACCATTCGCGGTAGGCGTGCAGATATTCCACGACTTCGGCATTCTGGGCGAGAAACGGCGACTCCACTTCTTCGAGTTGGGGATCGACGCGCACCAGTTCGGGATCGAGACCGATCGACGAAACGTGATAGGACAGCATCCGCAGGGCTTCGAGCATTTCGGAGACCGCCGCCGGCAGCGTATCGCCCGCGATCTCCGTGCACGCTTCGCCGCTTTCCTTGTCGCCTTCCCTGTCGCCTTCCTCGCCGGTCAGTATGATATTGAAGAATGCCGTCCAGGTTTCGTCGGAAACCGCCTCGACCCAGTCTTCATCGCCCTTGCAATGAAAAATCACCGCCAGCAAATCCCGTAAATAGCCGGTATCGACCACATCGGGCAGCAAGCGGTGGGAAATGCGGCGGGCCATTTCGCTGAGAAAGCCATGATGGGGCAGCATGCCGGAGGTGACATACAGTGAAACCTGCTTATGCTCGACGAAAAGCCGCGACAAGGCGGCGCGCAGCGCCGCGCGCGCATCGGGCCGGGTCGCGAGGCTGCGGGTCAGGGCGGCGAGTGTGTTGCCGGCGTCTTCCGCGCGGCGGGCGGGCCGCACCGCATCGACCAGGGCCATCCAGAGGGAAATTTCGTCGCCGCCCGCGGCAAAACGCGCGAACAAGGATGCAAAGCGGCTTTCATCGGAAGCCTTGTTGCTGTTTTTGCGAAAGGGGTTCCAGGCAAGAGCCATTAGAATCTCATCTCCATCGGTTTCGGGAACAGTACCATGCCACTTCTTGCGGTTGATGACGCCTGCCTTGCCTTCGGGCATGTCGATCTATTGGATCATGCCGCCCTGCAACTCGATTCCGGCGAGCGCGTTGCATTGATCGGCCGCAACGGCGCGGGTAAATCCAGCCTGCTGCGCGTCCTGGCCGGACAGTCCGCGCTCGACGGCGGCGCGATCTGGCGTCAACCGGGACTCTCCACCGCTTATGTACCACAAGAAACGGATTTCAAACTCGAATCCGACATTTATTCCACTATCGCCGCCGCGCTCGGCCAAGCTTCGCGCCTGCTCGTCGACTATCACGCCGCCGCCGCCGCGGTTGCCCAAAACGCCGGCGCGGGCGCGCTGGAGCGCCTCGCGGCCCTGCAACAAGCGATAGAAGCGACGGACGGCTGGCATCTGAGCCAACGCATAGACCAAGCCATCGCCACTTTCGGACTCGCGGCGGACGCCCGGACGGCGGCGCTCTCCGGCGGCGGCCTCAAGCGCATGGCGCTGGCGCGGGCCTGGGTCGTCGCTCCGCAACTCTTGCTGCTCGACGAACCCACGAATCACCTCGATCTCGACGGCATTCTCTGGCTCGAAAGTTGGATACAGACTTTCGCCGGAACCGTCGTCGTCGTTACCCACGACCGCGCTTTCATGGATCGCGTCGCCACCCGCATCCTCGAACTCGACCGGGGACGCCTGTCGAGCTATCCGGGGCGTTTCGCCGACTACCGACGCCGCAAGGCCATGGAACTGGATGCCGAGGCAAAAGCGAATGCCCGCTTCGATAAACTGCTCGCGCAAGAGGAGACCTGGATACGCAAGGGCGTGGAAGCGCGCCGCACCCGCGATGAAGGCCGCGTGCGGCGGCTCGAAGCCCTGCGCCGCGAACGCGCCGCGCGGCGCGAGCGTCTCGGACAAGTCAGGCTTGCGCTCGACCGGGGCGAAAAAAGCGGACAAATGGTTGCCGAACTCATCCATGTCGATAAAAGTTTCGGCGCGCGCGTCGTCGTGCGGGACTTCTCCGTCCGCATCCTGCGCGGCGACCGCATCGGCATCATGGGGCCGAACGGCGCGGGCAAGACCACGCTACTCAAACTGATCCTTGGCGAACTCGCCCCCGACGCAGGCAGTGTGCGGCGCGGCGCGCGCCTGTCGGTCGCTTATTTCGACCAGTTGCGCGCTCAACTCGACCCCGATCTTCCGCTTACCGAAGTCATCAGCCCCGGCGCGGACTACATCGACGCCGCCAGCGGGAAAAAACATGTCATCGGCTATCTGGGCGACTTCCTGTTCGCGCCGCAACGGGCGCGCTCGCCGGTGCGTTCGCTCTCCGGCGGCGAACGCAACCGCCTGCTGCTGGCGCGTCTGTTCGCGCACCCCGCCAATGTTCTCGTACTCGACGAGCCGACCAACGATCTCGACATCGAAACCCTCGACCTGCTCGAAGAACTGCTTTCCGGCTACGATGGCGCCCTGTTCCTCGTCAGCCACGACCGCAGTTTTCTCGACAACGTCGCCACCCAGATCATCGCCGCCGAAGGCGATGGCCGCTGGGAGGAATACGCGGGCGGCTATGAAGAATGGCAACGTGCGCGCCGGGAGCGGGACGCCGCGCACGACGACGCCCGGCGTCCCGCCGGCATCCGCCCCGCGCCGCCGCAGGCGCTTCCCGGCGGACGCGACGGTAAACTCGGCTTCAATGAAAAGCGCGAACTCGCCGCGCTGCCGGATCGTATCGGCGCGCTCGAAGCCGAAGAAAGCGCGCTCCAGGCGCGGCTGGCCGACCCGGCGCTATACCGCGACGCGCCGAAAGACGCCGCCCGGCTTGGCGCGCGCCTCGACGAAATCGCCGCCGAACTCGACCTTGTCCTTGCGCGTTGGGAAGAACTGGAAAACCGCGCCGGGCAATGAGCGCATCCGGCCGGCCTTCCCGGCATTCATCGGCAAAGCCGGGAAGATCCGCGGCGTTTCAGACCACGGCTTCCTGTTTTTTCGTCTTTGCCCTGGCGAATTGTTCGCGCGAGACGCCGAGCCACATCACCAGGGGGCTGGCGACCAGTACCGAAGAATAAATGCCGAAACAGATGCCGATGGTGAGCGCCAGCGAGAAGTAGTACAGGGTTTCGCCGCCGAAGATCAGCATCGACAGCACCATGACCTGCGTACTGCCGTGGGTGATGATGGTGCGCGAGATGGTACTGGTAATGGCGTGATTGATGACTTCGGGCGTGTTCATGTCGCGCCGCTTGCGGAAAGTTTCGCGCACGCGGTCGAAGACGACGACGGATTCGTTGACCGAGTAACCGAGCACCGCCAGCACCGCCGCCAGTACCGGCAGCGAGAATTCCCATTGGAAGAAGGCGAAGAAGCCCAGGATGATGGTGATATCGTGCAGGTTGGCGATGATCGCCGATACCGCGAAGCGCCACTCGAACCGGAGCGCGAGGTAAAGCACGATGCCGATGATGACGAGCAGCAGCGCCATCGCGCCGTCGTTGGCGAGTTCCTTGCCGACTTGCGGGCCGACGAACTCGACGCGGCGCACTTCGGCTTGCGGCCCTTCGACTTTTTGCAGCGTTGCCCTGACTCGTTCGGTGACGAGGGATGCGTCGGTGCCTTCGCGGTTGGGCAAGCGAATCAGCACATCGCGGGCGCTGCCGAAGTTCTGCACCTGGGCGTCGGGGTAGCCGTCGGCGGCGAACGCCTGGCGTATGGGTTCGAGCTGGACGGCTTCGGCGTAGCCGACTTCGACCAGGGTGCCGCCGGTGAATTCGACCGACAGATGCAAGCCGCGAAAGGCAAGAAAAAGCACCGCGGCAATAAAGGTGGCGAACGAAATCACGTTGAACACCAGCGCATAGCGCATGAACGGGATGTCTTTCTTGATGCGGAAGAATTCCATGATGCGAGTTTTCCTTGCGTTTCCCGTCCGGCGGTCAGTTATTGCCCGGTTTCCACACCGTGCCGATCGAGAGTGCGACGAGTTTGCGGCGGCGGCCATGGAGGAAGTTGATCAGCATGCGCGATACCAGGATGGCGCTGAACATCGAGGTCAGGATGCCCAGGCAATGCACGACGGCGAAGCCGCGTACAGGTCCCGAGCCAAAAACCAGGAGCGCGAGACCCGCGATGAGGGTGGTGATGTTGGAGTCGAGAATCGTATTCCAGGCGCGCTCGTAACCGGCGGAGATCGCCGCTTGCGGAGTGCAGCCGTTGCGCAGTTCTTCGCGGATGCGTTCGTTGATGAGCACGTTGGAGTCGATCGCCATCCCCAGGGTGAGCGCCATGGCGGCGATGCCGGGCAGGGTCAGGGTCGCTTGCAGGAACGAGAGCAGCGCCACCAGCAGCAGCAGGTTGGCGGTGAGCGCAATCGACGAAACCAGCCCGAACAGCATGTAATAGACGCACATGAATACCACGATGACGATGAAACCCCAGAGCGTGGAATAGAAGCCTTTTTCGATGTTTTCTTTACCGAGGCTCGGGCCGATGGCGCGCTCCTCGATGATCTCCATCGGGGCCGCCAGCGCCCCGGCGCGCAGCAGCAAGGCGGTCTTGCTGGCTTCGGCGGATTTCATGCTGCCGGAGATTTGCACCCGCCCCCCGCCGATTTCGGTTCTGATGACCGGCGCGGTGACGACTTCGCCCTTGCCCTTCTCGATCAGCAGGATCGCCAGGCGCTTGCCGACGTTCTGGCTCGTGAGGGTGCGGAATTTCTTCGCCCCGACGTTATCCAGGGTGAGGTGCACCGCCGGTTCGCCGTTTTCGTCGGAACCGGCCTGGGCATCGGTCAGGGATTCGCCGGTGAGTTCGACCTGCTTCTTGAGCAGGATCGGATAATCGCCGCGGGCGCTGCGCTCGGTGTACAACTCCGTGCCGTAGGGCGGCTTGCCCGAGAGCGCGCTTTCCAGCGCCTCCTGCCTGTCGTCGACCATGTGCAGTTCGAGCGTGGCGGTGCGCCCCAGGATGTCTTTTGCCTGGGCGACATCTTGCACGCCGGGCAGTTGCACGACAATGCGATCTTGCCCTTGTTGCTGGATCACCGGCTCGGCGACGCCGAGTTCATTGATGCGGTTGTGCAAGGTGGTGATGTTCTGTTTGATGGCGGAGTCGCGGATGGCCTGTTGCGCTTGCAGGCCCAGAGTGGCGACGATCCGGAAGTCGCCGGCGCCGTCGTCGCGGTCGGCCAGTTGCAGTCCGCTGCCGGAAGACTGGATCGCCTCGCGCGCCGCGTCGCGCAGGGCGGCTTCGTTGAAGCGAAGCTGGATGGTGTTGCCATCGCGCTCGATACCGGCATGGCGCAGGTCTTTTTCGCGCAGTTGGGCGCGCAGGTCGCCAACGGTGGTATCGAGCTTGCGGGTGATTGCGCCGGGCATGTCGACCTGCAACAGGAAGTGCACGCCGCCGCGCAGGTCCAGCCCCAGGTACATCGGCAGGGCATGCAATGCGGTAAGCCACGCGGGCGAATTCGGCAGCAGGTTGAGCGCGACGATATAGGAAGCATCCCGCCTGTCGGGATTGAACTTTTGCTCGATGACATCCTTGGCGCGCATCTGGGTTTCGGCATCGGCGAGTCTCACGCGGACGCTGGCGGTGTCCGCGAAGATGCCGTTGTATTCGATACCCGCCGCCGTGAGCGCCTCGGCGATGTCCGCGCTCGCGGCGGCGGGGTCGAGTTCGAGCGTGGCTTTGGCGCTGGAGACCTGCACGGCAGGCGCTTCGCCGTAGAAATTCGGCAAGGTATAGATCAGACCCAGCAGCAGGATGACGATGATGAGGGTATTTTTCCAGGGAGGATAACGGTTCATGGTCGACGGTCTGGCGGAAAGGCGGCGCGCGGGCCGTCCGGAGACGGCATCCGGGCAAGGAGACTCACAGGTTTTTCAGGGTGCCTTTGGGGAGAACGGTGGTGATGGCCTGTCTCTGCACCGGAACGACGGTATTGGCGGCGATCTCGACCTGGATAAAGCCGTCGCCTATATCGACGACCTTGCCGGCGATGCCGCCGTTGGTGATGACTTCATCCCCTTTGGACAAGGCTTCGAGCATGGCCTTGTGTTCCTTGGATCGCTTCATTTGCGGGCGGATCATCAGGAACCACAGCACCACGAACATCAGGATCAAGGGCAGGAAGCCCGCGAGGCCCCCGGCGGGCGCGGCGGCGTCGACGGTTTGTCCGGCGGTATCGGCGGCTTGGGCGTAGGCGGTTGAAATCAGCACGTGGCAACTCCCGTTCGATTGCAAAAACGGTGGATTATAACAGCCGCCGCGGCGATTCCGCGTCCGCAAAGCTTGGACAAATGCGTCCGAACGGTTCAATGTTGATCCAAACCAGCACACCGTGGAACTCAACACGTTGATACCGTTCAAGCCTGTGTCGCAGAATGCCCGCCGATCTTCCCCGCCGCGAACGGACGCGCGCCTTTCCGGCATCGTCACCGCCGCTTTTGGCCGCCACTTTGAAGTGCGTACCGCCATGGGCGTCGTGCGTTGCCATACGCGAGGCAAAAAAAATGCCTACGCCTGCGGCGACGAAGTCGACATCGCGCCCGCAGGCGACGGACTCGGCGTCATCGAAGCCTTGCATCCGCGCCGCAATTTGCTGTGGCGCTCCGATGCGTTTCGTCAAAAGCTGATTGCCGCCAATCTCAGCCGCGTCGTCGTCGTCGTCGCGCCCGAGCCGGGTTTCTCCGGCCTGCTGGTGTCGCGCTGCCTCGCGGCGGCGGAGAGTGAAAACCTTTCCGCATTGATCGCGCTCAACAAGGCGGACCTTGTCGCCAGCCTGCCCGCGGCGCGCGAGCGGCTGCAAATCTTCGCCGCGCTCGGCTATCCCGTGCTCGAACTCTCGGCGCTGACGGGCGCGGATGCGCTCACGCCATGGCTGCACGGCGAGCGCGCCATTCTCATCGGCCAGTCGGGCATGGGCAAATCCACCCTCGTCAACGCCCTCGTACCCGAGGCATCGGCGGCCACCGCCGAAATCTCCGAGGCGCTCGACAGCGGCCGCCACACCACGACACTTTCCCGCCTCTACCCGCGCGGCGACGGCTGGCTCATCGACAGCCCCGGCCTGCAAGCATTCGGCCTTGCCCACATCGATGCCACGGCGCTGGAGGCCGCCTTCGTCGAATTCCGTCCTTATTTGGGACAATGCCGTTTCCGCGACTGCCGCCACGAGGCCGAACCGGGGTGCGAACTCCGCGCAGCCGTAGACGCAGGCTTCATCGCCGCGCGCCGTTTCAAGCATTTCCAGATCATCCGCGCCGAAATCGCCGCCGCCCGCCGCGCCAATCCGGGCTGGTGAAAGCGTCCATGCTGGACGCACTGAAAAAAAAGCGCGCTCGAAAGCGCGCTCATATCCTACCCTGGCTTTCGGGAAAGAACCGTCATCAAATCTTCTTGCTGCGGCGGCGCGCAACGGCGCCCATTATTCCGAGTCCGGCCAGCATCATGGCGTAGGTTTCAGGTTCGGGCACCGGCGCTGTGCGACCAACGTTGCTCACCAAGAAGATGACGTCGTCGAAATCCCTGTCGCCGCCGTTGTACAGATCCTCGAAACCGACCAGCGTCTTGCCCTCGTAGTAATCGTAGAACGTTACGTCATGAGCGAAATTGTCGGGATTTTTCGACGCCCCGCCGCTGTAGTAATAATATTTTGTATTGATGTCATAAACCTGGAAAACGATCTCGCTGCCCGCGGCATCGAACGAAGAGAAGGTCGGCTGGATGACGTAATGGGTCGAAGAACCTCCCTGTTTGATGAAGGCGAGAGACCAATCGCCGATGACTCCGGCATCGTTCACGGACGCCACCGATACGAAGAGACCGTGCTCCGCATGGCCGGAGACGAACGTGAATTCGATGGGGGCATTGGGATCCTGGACGTAGAAACTGCCGCCGAAAACGCCCTCGACTCCGGGAGGCGGCGGCGTGATGGAACCGCTGAAGCTGCCGCCGCCGGCATTGATCCACTCCTTGAACGTGGTATCCGGCATCGCCGAAGCGGATACGGAACCAAGCGCCAACAATAATGCAACAAGTACTTTCGACATGATGAAACCTCTCTGTGGGTTACGTAGACAATGCTACGCTCGACACGGTAGGCATGAATCGTGCCATACAAGTAAACAATTGATTATTATAGTAAATATGACGTCATTGCCGACAATTGTAAAAACAGCCGACACGCGGCTTACCGCTGCGCGGAAGAAAATATTTCGCTTGCACACCCGCAGGCGGCGAGGCCGGAAGCTCGTAACCGTTGCTTACGGCGGAACTTCCATCCGCAGGAAGGCGTCCATACCGGGCGCGCCAAAAAAAACGCAGTCCTGTCGGACTGCGTTAAATCCACACCAAAAGACGAGGGTGGAGGAGACACCTGCACAACCGCGGCCAGATCGCCCAAACCACTGGGCAAAAGCGCCGCCGCGATCGGGTACGGGGCGGATTATGCACCTAAACCCACATGTAAAGCAAGGTTTTTGTGCATCGCACTATTATTTATGCCCATAACGTGTATATCTCGCGGAATTGCTTGCGTTGCAAAGCAAACCGGAATAGAGCCTCATCGCGCCCCCGGCTGCCCTTCATGCTTCCGAAGACGCCCGGAGCCGCCCGCTTTCTGATATCGTCGCCCGGCGGCAACCCCGGCTGGCGAGGGTTCCCCCCCCCACCCCCCCCGACAAAGGGCATGAATATGGAATGTACCGTTGAATGGACCGGCGCGGACGGCATGACTTTTCTCGCCGAAACCGGCAGCGGCCACTTGCTGGCCATGGACGGCGCGCCCGAGGGCGGCGGCCGCGACCTGGCGCCGCGTCCGATGGAAACGATACTGGCCGGCGCCGGCGGCTGCACCGCCTACGATGTGGTACTGATCCTCAAGCGAAGCCGTCAGGATGTGCGCGGCTGCTCGGTGCGGCTCGAAGCCGAACGCGCCGAAACCGATCCCAAGGTATTCACCCGTATTCATTTCCACTTCACGGTCAGCGGTCGCAGGCTCAGGCCGGAAGCAGTCGAGCGCGCCATCCGCCTTTCGGCGGAAAAGTATTGCTCGGCTTCGGTCATGCTCGGCAAAACCGCCGAAATCAGCCGCGAATGGACGATCGTCGAAACGGACTGAATGCCGCCTGTTTATAGCCGGTAGGCCGCGGCGGTCATCAGTTTCGCGGCGAGCTTCATTGCCAGCCTGATCGGCATCGGCAATTCGCGGGCGCCCAGATTGACGGCGGTTTCGGCATGGCGGGCTTCGTCGCGCGCCATCTGGCGAACGATAGCGCGCGACCTGTCATCGCCGGCGGGCAGCGCATCGAGATGTCCGCGCAGATGCGCTTCGACCTGACGCTCGGTTTCAGCGAGAAAACCCAGATTCCATCGCTCGCCGAATCCCCCGGCCAGCACGCCAACGGCGAGAGCGCCGCCATACCACAACGGATTGAGAACGCTCTTGCGCCCGCCCAGTTCATCGATGCGCTGCGCCGTCCAGGCCAGGTGATCGGTTTCTTCATCCGAAGCCCGCCCAAGCGCGGCGCGGATCGAGGCATTGCGCGAGATCGCGGCCTGTCCCTGATAAAGCGCCTGGGCGCAAACTTCGCCGCAGTGGTTCACCCGCATCAGCGCCGCGGCGTGGCGTTTTTGCGCTTCATCGAATTGTATCGCCGGATCATGGGCATGGATTGGGACATCGGATTCCGCTCCGGGGAGATTGCCGCCGGGCAGCGGCCGCGACGCGCGCGCCGGTACAAAAACCGTGCGCAAGGCGCGGTCGAACCCGAGTATGGCGCGGTCGATCACGATCCCGCCCCATGGGCCGGGTCGAGATAATCGATGCGCTGGCCGCGCAGACGGTTGATGATTTCTTCAGGCGTGCGCGCCGGGGCCGGGCCGTCACACAAATAATCATGGGCCAGCGTCGCGCGAGGATCGTTGCCGCTATAGCCGAATATGACGCGAGAATCCGCGCCGGCGAGCGTGCGCCAGACGCTGTTCCTGAACGTCCGCCAGTCGCCATTGCGTTCGAGGCTGGCGTAAAGCTTGCTTTCGCGGGCGCCGCAGCGTATGCCCTCGAACGTCGCGGTACTTGCGCCGCCGCTGCCGCGCATTACCAGCACGTAGCGGATCACGCCGTCTTCACCGATAGAGAGGCTTGCGCGGTCGAGCAGAAAACGGACGTCGGACCGGGAACCGACACGGAACGCAAGCAGATTGCGCTCGTCGGGCCGCGCCGGCAAGACATATTCGGCTTCCCGCCACGCCGGAGACGCCAGCGCCCCGTCCTCGCCGCTGCCTTGCGCCCATCCCGCAAACGGCGCTAGGACAAAAACCAGGCACGCCAAGACGATCCTCATTCAGCCCGCTCCCCAAAGACTTCGGCGGCAGCCAGCCGGTAGCTCTCCGGCGGGTCGGCGCGATGTGGATGAAACAGCGTGCACGACAGCTCGGTCAGGGCAAGCCCATACACCCCGCGCTTGAATTCGATGACCGCATCGAGCGGCACCCAGTAGTCGCTCCAGCGCCAGGCATCGAATTCCGGATGCGAACTGGAACGCAGGCACACGTCCGAGTCGCGCCCCATCAGCCTCAGCAGAAACCATATCTGCTTCTGCCCGCGATAGGTGCTGCGCCATTCCCGCTTGACCCAATGCCTGGGAACGTCGTAGCGCAGCCAGCCGCGGGTGCGGCCAAGGATCTTGACGTGTTCGGGACGCAAGCCGACTTCTTCGTGCAACTCCCGGAACATCGCTTGCTCCGGCGTTTCGCCGTGCTTGATGCCGCCTTGCGGAAACTGCCACGAGTGCTCGCGGACGCGCTTCCCCCAAAACACCTCATTGCGCGCATTGACCAGAACGATGCCGACGTTCGGGCGATAGCCTTCACGGTCGAGCATGATCGAACCTTCAAATTCACGAATATTGCTTTCCATTCTTTCACACTTGACGGCAGTTTGAAAGAAGCGGCCGATGGCTTTGCGCATCGCGCAAGTACTGTGCTGTTAAAATTATGGGTTTTGACGATGGGCCTACCCTCCTCCATGCGCGCCAGCCAGTTTCACCTCAACACCCTGAAAGAAGCTCCCGCCGATGCCGAGATCGTCAGCCAGAAGCTCATGCTGCGCGCCGGCATGATCCGCAAGGTCGCCGCCGGTATCTACGACTACATGCCGCTGGCCCTGCGCGCGATCCGCAAAGTCGAGGCCATCGTCCGTGACGAATTGGGCCGCGCCGGGGCGCTGGAGATTTCCATGCCGCTGGTGCAGCCCGCCGAGTTGTGGCGGGAAACCGGACGATGGGACAAGATGGGGCCGGAAATGCTGAGGCTGCGCGACCGCCACGAGCGCGATTTCGCTCTCCAGCCGACTTCGGAAGAAGCCGTCACCGACATCGCCCGCCAGGAACTCAAGAGTTACCGCCAGCTTCCGCGTAATTTCTACCAGATACAAACCAAGTTCCGCGACGAGCGCCGCCCCCGCTTCGGCGTGATGCGCGGGCGCGAATTCATCATGAAAGACGGCTACTCTTTCGACCGCGACGCGGAAGCGGCCGGCAAGAGCTACGACGCGATGTTTGCCGCCTACCGGCGCATCTTCGAGCGTATCGGCCTCGAATACCGCGCCGTTGCCGCCGACACCGGCGCTATCGGCGGCGACCGCTCGCATGAGTTCCAGGTGATCGCCGATACCGGCGAAGACGCCATCGTTTATTGTCCGGATTCGAGTTACGCCGCCAATATCGAACTGGCCGAAGCCCTGTCCCTGCTCCCCGCGCGCGCCGGCGCGACCGCCGCGCTCGCCAGGATGGCCACGCCCGGTCACGAAACCTGCGAGGATGTCGCCCGCTTCCTCGGCGCGCCGCTCGCCGCGACCGTCAAGTCGCTGGTACTCGCCAGCGACGAAACCGGGCAGGCCGGCGCGCCCGCGATCTGGCTGCTGCTGCTGCGGGGCGATCACGAACTCAATGAGGTCAAGGCCGGCAAGATCGACGGCCTGAAGGCGGGTTTCCGCTTCGCCACCCATGCCGAAATCGTCGATCGCTTCGGTTGCGAACCCGGCTATCTCGGCCCCATTGCGCCCCAAAAGCCGGTACGGATCGTCGCCGACCGCACGGCGGCCAACATGGCCGATTTCATCTGCGGCGCAAATGCCGCAGGCTATCACTACACCGGCGTGAACTGGGGACGCGACCTGCCCGAACCCGACATCGTCGCCGACATCCGCAACGTCGTCGCGGACGATCCCTCGCCCGACGGCAAGGGGCTGCTCGCCATCGACCGCGGCATCGAAGTCGGCCATGTGTTCTATCTCGGCGACAAATATTCGCGGGCGATGAACGCCACTTTTCTCGACATCGACGGCAAGCCCCGCTTTTTCGAGATGGGCTGCTACGGCATCGGCATCACCCGCATCCTCGGCGCGGCGATCGAACAAAGCAACGACGAGCGCGGCATCATCTGGCCGGCGGCGATCGCGCCTTTCGAGGCCGTCATTTGCGCCGTCGGATGGGGTAAATCGGAAGCTGTGCGCGCCGAAGCGCGCAGACTCTACGAATCGCTGCTGGCAGCGGGCGTCGATGTCATCCTCGACGACCGCGACGAGCGCCCCGGCGTAATGTTCGCCGACTGGGAACTGATCGGCGTCCCGCACCGGCTCACCGTCGGCGAACGCGGCCTGAAGGAAGGCATCGTCGAATACCAGGCCCGCCGCAGCGGCGAACAACTCAAGTTGGATCCCGCCGCCGCCGCCGGACACGTCGCCGCCCGCCTGCGCGAGCGCCTGGCGGCGAGGTGACTTCATTGCCCGGCGGCTCCCGCCTCTCGCGCCGCCTGCTCGCCGCGAGCGCCATCTGCGCGCTGGCGAGCCTGCCGGCGCAGGCCGGGAACCAGCAAGAGGAACAACTGGCCGCCAGCGTGCGCGCCGCCCTGCATCGCTCGGTCAGCGACGCAGCCCCGGCTGAAATCCCGATCAAGGACGCCGCCGAACGCAGTCTCTGGCTGGCCGAAATGTCGCACCGCCTCGCAAAGCGCGTCCCGAATCTGAGCGCCCGGCGGGAACTGCTGACCGCGATCCATTACGAAGCCACCCGCGCCGGGCTGGACGCGCAACTCGTACTCGGCCTGATCCAGGTCGAAAGCGGCTTCAGCAAATATGCGCTCTCGAAAGCCGGCGCGCGCGGCTACATGCAAGTCATGCCATTCTGGGTCGATACCATCGGCAGCGCGGAAGACAATCTTTTCCACCTGCGCACCAACCTGCGTTATGGCTGCACCATCCTGCGCCATTACATCGACCTGGAAAAAGGCAACCTCTTTTTTGCACTGGGCCGCTACAACGGCAGCCGCGGTCGACCCGAGTATCCCCAACGGATACGCAAGGCATGGCAGAACACATGGGCATGGGCGCCGCCGCCGGCCATCACGAAAATCGCCGCGACAGCATCGACGCCGCCGGCAGTGCCTCCCATCCCCTCGCAGGCCGCCGAACAGGCCAAGCCAGCCAGCCAGCCGCCTGCCGTCGCACAGCGGCCTGCCAAGGCAAAGAAACCGGTCGATCCGCCCGCGCCAATCGCCGCCGTGGCGGCCACGACGCCGGAAGCGCCGACTGCCGCGCCCCTCTCCGTCGCCAGTCCGCCGCGAGCCGCACCGCACACCCCCGTGCGGCGGGACATCGTCATCGTGCGCTGATCCGCCGCGGCAACACACGGATTCGTCCAGTCTTGCCGTCCGCGAAACATCCCCCGCGATGCGTTCCGGCGATCCCCCTGGAAAACGCTCTCAGGCAAAGCTCTCGTTTTCGCCCAGGAAGCGCCATTGCCCGGATGGCAAATCGCCCAGGCACACGCGACCGATGCGCACCCGCTTGAGTCCCACCACGCACAAATCCACCAATTCGCACATGCGCCGTATCTGGCGTTTGCGCCCCTCGCGGAGCACGAAGCGCAATTGATCGCGGTTGATCCACTCGACCCGCGCCGGACGCAACGCGCGTCCATCGAGTTCCAGCCCGTGATTGAGCAAGGCAAGACCATTCTCCGCCAGACGGCCCGCGACCCGTACCAGATATTCCTTCTCGATCGCCCCATCGCCGCCAATCAATTGCCGGGCGATGCGGCCATCCTGTGTCAACACCAGCAAGCCGGTGGAATCCATGTCCAGCCGCCCCGCTGGCGCAAGCCCCTTGAGCATGCCGGACTGGAAACGCCGCGCTTCGCCGCCGCCGAACTGCGTATCGGCGCGAACCAGGCTCACCGCCGGACGATAACCCGGTTCAGGCTGCCCGGAGACATAGCCGACCGGCTTGTGGAGCATGACAGTAATCCTGCCGCCCTGAAGCCGCCGCGCTTCAGGCGACAAAGCGACCTGCGCATCCGGCGGCACACGGACGCCGAGTTCGGAAACCCGTTTTCCATCGACGAATACCCAACCGCGCTCGATCAACTCGTCAGCCTCGCGCCGCGAACACAGACCGCGCCCGGCCATGAGCTTGGACAGGCGCACCCCTTCGGGGCCGTCTGGCGCAAACTTCCCGGCGCAGGCGGCGCGCATCCCCCCCTTTTCCCCTGGAACATTACCGGCCTGGGGCGCGCTGGACGGCGCAGCCAACGGGCGGGAAGCGCGCGGCAAACGCAAAACGCCATCGATACGGGATGGAAGTCCCGGCTTTTCGTTCATCGACTTCATTGATGTCACGGCTCCACTCGGAAGGTCTCGATGCCATATGTATTGCGCATTATTTCACATTTGACGGATGTTCAAACAAAATAACGTATCATCGTGCTTTTTCTACGCCGGATGAGGGTACATTTCACCCTAAAAACAAATGCCTCAACGTATATCGAAAGAATAGGGTGACGTTTTACCTCGGCATATTTTTCACCACGGACTACCATTAGTGCATGAAATTCACCGCCATGTGAAACAATCGGGTTTCCATTAGCGCTCCCGCGCATCCCGGCATGCCGTTGCCGTCCAAAGCATATGCTCGCCTCCGCATCTTCCTCCTCCCGCAACATCGAAAACCCTCGCTGGACCGGATGGCGATCCTATCTTTTACTGGCGTTGCTGGCTATAACGATTTTAATGTCCACCTGGTTCGCGTCTTCCATTGCCACCCCGAAAGACGCGCAGTGGTTCCCCGTGCTGCTGGTCGGCGCCGTCATCGCGCTCGGCCTCGCCATCATCTGGGGCATCACCCAGATGCGCCAGGAACTCACCGACCACCTGTGCATGGAAACCGCCCTGCGGCAAGCCAGTATTTTTCGCCAGGCGCTGGAAGCATCGACCGCGGGGGGATTGCGCGCACGCGACAACGAAAGCCGCATCACCTACGTCAGCCCGGCCTTTTGCCGCATGACGGGTTTCACGAGCGAAGAATTGATCGGCACCTGCTTCCCCAAAGTCCCTTACTGGAATCCCCTGCGGGCCGAGCACAATCTGGAAACGTTCAACCGGGCAATGAATGGCGACATACCGAGCAAAGGACTCGAAGTGGCGCTGCAACGCAAGAACGGAGAGACTTTCGATGCTCTCATCATCGAAAGCCCTTTCATCGACGTTGCCGGGCAGCACATCGGCTGGCTGGGCGTGGTCATCGACATCACCGAACAAAACCGCGTGCGCGAGCAGAGCCGCCTGCAATACGAGCGCCTGCAAGCCACCTCGCGGCTCGTCACCATGGGCGAGATGGCCTCGACCATGGCACACGAACTCAATCAACCGCTGGCCGCGATTTCCAGCTACGTCACCGGTTGCCTGAACCAGCTCGATGCCGGCCGCGCCGACATCGGCGAACTGAAGGAAATCCAGCAAAAGATCGCCCGCCAGGCCCAGCGCGCGGCAACCATCATCGGCCGCGTGCATGCCTTCGTGCGCCGTACCGACCCCAGTCTCGCCCCCAACGACCTCAACGCTCTCGTCCGGGAGGCCGTTGCCTTGATCGAAACCAGCGCCCACAGGCAACAGGTACATATCGTCTGCGACCTCCAGGACGATCTGCCGCAAACAGTCATCGACACGCAAATGATCGAGCAGGTCATCATCAACCTGATGGGCAACGGCATCGACGCCATGAACGACACCCCGCCGGACAAACGGATTCTCACCATCGCCACCCGTAGACAAGAACACGGCATTTCCCTGAGCGTGGCGGATCAAGGAAATGGCATTGCACCGGAAATCGCCTCTCATCTATTCGATCCTTTTTTCACCACTAAAGGCAAGGGCATGGGAATGGGACTCAGCATCTGCCGCACCATTGTCGAATTGCACCATGGCGTACTGGCCTTCGATCCGAACCCGCCGGGCGGCGCCATCTTCACCCTGACGTTGAACACAATGACTCCGAACGCAGAGCGATAATGGCAAATAGATTGGCTCACATCATCGACGACGATATAGACATATGCGATGCGATCTCATGGCAATTCCGCACGCGCGGAATCGAATGCAGATGCTGGTCGAGCGCCGAGGATTTCCTGTCGGCCTGGAAACCCAGCTGGCACGGCTGCATCGTTCTCGACATCCGCCTGAACGGCATGAGCGGACTCGCCTGCTTCGACATCCTGCTCGCAAACCATTGCCCCCTGCCGGTGATCTTCATTACCGGCAACGGCAACATCCCCATAGCGGTCGATACCCTCAAGAAAGGCGCATTCGACTTCGTCGAGAAACCGTTCAATCACAACGAACTCGCCGACCGCGTGCTGGACGCCTTCGAGTTCGACGACGGGCGGCGGCGCACCATCGCCGACCGCGGCATGGTCGAAGCGCGGCTATCGGCACTGACCCTGCGCGAACGCGAAGTCATGAACCTCATTCTCGAAGGTCACTACAACAAAGTCGTTGCCGATCAATTGGCGATCTCGGTGCGCACCGTCGAAGCCCACCGCGCGCAAATCTTCAACAAGATGAAGGTTCGCTCCGCGGTGGAACTGGCGCAACTGATGACGGCATTGAAGGGCTGATCCCCGGCAACCATTCAAGCAGCCAGCCCGAATCTTCCGGCGCGCAAGCAAATCCGTCGGCCACGCCCAGACCGCCGGCCCAGGCCATGCATCCGTCGACCTCCAGCACCGGCAAATGCCCGCGCAGCCAGACCGGAATACCAGCTTCCTGGCACAGCTTCCTGAAGCTTCTCGCCGGCCGGTTCGCCAGATGTAACGGCAGCCCCGCCGGGCGCGGCGCCAGGCGACAGATACCGGCCCCCGCAAGAGCCGAAGCCCGCACCCCCTCTCCGGTCGCGGAACGGCAACGCAACACACCGCCCGCCCATGCGATCTCCCCCGCCGTCGGCTGCCACGAAAACGCCTGTGCCCCGGCCACTTGCGCCGGTGCCAGCCAGACTCGGCCCCGGTAGCTGTAACAAGCAAACGCTCCGAGCGGAAAACGCAAAGGCCCCGGCACGGCCCGCAACTGGCGCATCGCCTCGGCCAGCTTCGCCGCCGACGGCGGCAGCCCGCCCAAACGCCGCAACGTCCGGCGCAGCAAATTGGCAAGCCGCGCCGGACTCAGGGCGAGCAAGGCTTCCCGCTCGAAAGCTCCATCCTCGCCGCCGCAGGCTGCGGCATCGATTTCGGCAAGTTCATCAAGCAATCCGGACGCGACGCGGAAATGCGACGCGGCGCGAGCGAGCGTCGCGCGGGCGGCGGGAAATCTCGCCTCGATCGCGGGCAGAATGCGATGGCGCAAATCGTTGCGGGCAAAATCCAGATCGGCGTTGCTGGCATCCTCGACCCAGGCAAGGCCGCGCGCGCGCGCGCGCGCCAGAATCGCCGTCCGGCCAAACGCCAGCAACGGACGCAAACGCCCTGCCCGCCCAGGCTCATCCGGCGGTTCGACCGCAGTCATCGCCGCCGCGCCGCGCACCCCGGCGCCGCGCAACAACCGGAAAAGCACGGTTTCGGCCTGATCGTCGCGGTGATGGCCCAGAACCAGCCAATCGCACGCGACCTGCGCCAAAGCCGCATGGCGGGCAAGGCGCGCGGCGGCTTCGAGACCCTCTGGATGGACGCGCCCGACTTCGGCCCGAAACACATGCAGGAAAATCCCGCGCGCATCGCACAACCCGGCGCAGAACGCCTGCCATTCGCCAGCCGCCGGACTGAGGCCGTGATGCACATGCGCCGCCTCCAGCGCAAAACCGAACCGTCCCCGCAGGGCATCGAGCGTATCGAGCAACACCACCGAATCGGCCCCGCCCGACAGCGCGCAGCACAGGCGGCGGCGCTTACCGACTCCCGCCCCGGCCAGCGTCGCGGCGACGGCTTCGATCACCGTTCCCGCCGCTTCAATCGCCATGACTCTCAGGCGGCAAGTACCTTGAAGCGACCATAGCTCATCAGCTTTTCCATGCGCCGGGCGATGAGTTCATCGGGCGTCAGATTGCCGAACTGACGCAAGCCATCGGCCAAGGCGCGCCCCAGGCTTTTCGCCATGGCGGGATGATCCCGGTGAGCGCCGCCCAGCGGCTCGTTGACCACCTTGTCGACAAGACCGAGCGACTTCAGGCGCGAAGCGGTAATCCCCATCGCATCGGCGGCCAGCGCCGCCTTTTCCGCGCTTTTCCACAAGATGGAAGCGCAGCCTTCGGGCGAAATCACCGAATAGGTGGCGTACTGCAACATGATGACCTGGTCGCCCACGGCGATGGCGAGCGCCCCGCCCGAACCGCCTTCGCCGATCACGGTGCAAATCAGCGGCGTGCGCAGTTCGGCCATCGCGTAGAGATTGTGTCCAATGGCCTCGGACTGCCCGCGCTCCTCGGCATCGACTCCCGGATAAGCCCCAGGCGTATCAATGAATGTAAACACGGGAAGCTGGAACTTTTCGGCCAGCCTCATCAGCCGCAAAGCCTTGCGATAGCCTTCCGGGCGCGGCATACCGAAATTGCGCGCGATTTTCTCCTTGGTATCGCGCCCTTTCTGATGCCCGACGACCACGCAGCCGCAACCGTTGAAACGGGCCAGGCCGCCGACGATCGCAGCATCATCGGCATAAGCGCGGTCGCCATGCAACTCGGTGAAATCGGTAAAAATATGTTGTACGTAATCAAGGGTATAGGGACGCTGCGGATGGCGCGCGACCTGGGCGATCTGCCACGGCGTGAGTTTGGCGTAAACATCGCGCATGAGATCCCGCATCTTGCTTTCGAGGCGCGAGATCCCTTCCGAAATATCCACGGCGGGATCGGCCTGCTCGTAGCGCAACCGCTCGATCTTTTCTTCCAGGCTGGCAATGGGCTGCTCAAAATCGAGGGGAGTCGTTTTCATCGGCTCGTTCCACGTAACGAAACCGGCGCATTGTACCGCCTCGCGGCGCTCTGCCGCCCAGCGTTTCCCAGCTTCGCTTTGCAAGACCTCCGCGGATGTACTACACTGCGATTGTGCATGGCAACAAATTATATGTACATAAAACGGTGGCGCGGATTCTATCCAAACACAAGTAACTAAAAATAAAAGAAAGTTTTTCCAGGTCAGCGCATTTTGCGGAACAACATTCCGGACAGGCGCCGGTAACACAGGTTCGTTTTCGAGGCGTCACGACCGGACGGCTCGCATGGTTCCCTCCCTCTCCTTCACAGGAGACTTTCACCCGGCCCTGCCGGGTGTTTTTTTATCCAGGCGGCAAGCCCCGGCTTCCGCGCGCCCTGCCCGCGCCGCCGCGCATGTTGATTTTGCCGGGGCGGTATTGCAGAATCATTTCCGTCCGCACACTCCATGTTCACGAGGGGAATATTCCATGGCAAACATCCTCGCGCGACGGCTCGCGCCCACCCTGGTTGCGGCATCCGCGCTCTTTCTCTCCGCTTGTGGAACGTTTTTCTACAGCAAGGTATCGATCGGCCTGGATAAAAGCCGCTATCTTCGCGGAGAAGAAATCGTCGTCACGATCGACGGCATCACCGCGCGAATGGCCAATGACAAGGCCATCCTGGCCACTTACGCGGCAGGCGCCGGGCACGGCAGCCGCCTCGACTACGTTTATCTCCATGCCGGCGACGGCCCCCCATCCGGCGCGGATGCCGCCGTGCATCGGGCAGGCAAGGTAACGCTCCCCACCCCGTCCAGGATAGGCGCCTACGAACTTCGCTTCTACAGCAAGACCCCGCCGGGCGACGATACCCTGGTCGCAAGGCTGCCATTCACCGTCGATGGCAACGTGGACGTCTCCCTGATATTGGACAAGGCGGCCTATGCGCGAGGCGAGGAGATCATCGCCACGCTTGACGGCGTCACCCCCCGAATGCACGAGGACGGCGCGTTCCTGGCCATCTATCCGGCGGGCGGCATCCACGAGAGCGGCTACTTCTACCCAAGCCGCGCCGTCGCCGGCGACAACAGGGTGGAATTTTCCACGCCGCCCGAAACCGGCGCCTACGAGTTGCGGTTTTACCGCAAGGCCGCGGCAAACGAGGACAATCTGGCGGCCAGCGTTCCCTTCCCGGTCGATGGCGATGTCAGGGTCACGATGAAGCTGGACAAGAAAGTCTACGCACAGGACGAGAAGATCGCCGTCAAACTCACCGGCATCACCGACCGGATGAGCAAGGACGGCGCATTTCTGATCATCTACGAAGAAAAAGGCGGACACAGCGACAACTTCGCCCCGGTCTTCCGGCCCGCCGCCGGCGACGGTACGGCGGAGCTTCGCGCCCCGGACGAATCCGGCAACTACGAAGTCCGCCTTTATCGCAAGAGCAGTCCGAGAAACGGCTCGACGCTGGCCGCCACGCTTCCTTTCACGGTCAAGCGCACGGCACAGCGCCGCTGACATTGGCGGCGAGCCATGCCGCCCGGAAAACGAAAAACGCGCTTTCGGGCGCGTTTTTCGTCGAACATCCAGGCATCGCTTCCTTCGGCGCTCACTTCGCTTCGCCGGCCTGTCCATCGCCCCGCGCTTCCTGCTCCTTCGGCGGGGAATAGACTTCCACCCTGTCCGCCCGCATCCGGTAGCCGGAAACGCCGCTCTCGGTATCGGTGCGCTCGATCTGGATCTGGCCGTAAACCCATACCGCATCCATCGAGCCGATGCCGTCGATCGGCTCCCCGGCCTGGACGAAAACAATCTGGTTGGCGGGCGGCGGCGGAACGTGAATGCACGCGCCGAAATAAGGCACGAGCAAAAACTCCCGGAGCTTGCGCCCTTCCCCGAAATCCAGCGGCGCGACAAAGCCGGGGAGCTTGACCCTTTTGCCGTCCATGTCCGGATTGGCGGGCGCTTCATTCCATTTCTCCAGAAACTGCTGCATGAGCTGAACAGCCTGCGGAGAACCGTCGTCGATGTCGTCCAGATTGAAGCCTTCAAAAACGGAGGCGGGGTTCCAGGACGCGGGGGCGAGCGCCTCCCAGCGGATTTCCTGGTATTCCGTTTCGGCGGATGCCGCCGGAGCGGGCGATGGCCGGGAAGCAAGCCTGTCGCCGACCGCATACTGCCGCGCCGGAGGAGCGTCCTTTCCGGAGAAAGCGAAAAAAAACAGCCCGGCGCAAACGAGGAGCGCCAGCATGGCGGAAACAGCTACGCGAACTTTCATGTGGAGAGCGTCAATCCATCCGACAGGCTGATGCGGTAAGCGCGCCATGCCGGAATAAGGCTGGTCAGGAAACCGGCGGCGACGATGCCGCCCAACAACAGCCATTCTTCCCGTCCCGGCCAGGAAAAGTAAAGGACGATGCCATAGCGGCTCGCCAACATGGGACCGATGCCGAGGAGGAGAAGCGTCAGGCAAACCAGCCCGGCCGCGATACCGGCGAACACCAGGAGCACGCCTTCGCAGGCGAGCAAAAAGAGAATATCCAGCGGACGCGCGCCCGCGGAGCGCAGGATGGCCAATTCGCGCCGCCGTTCGCCGAGTCCGGCGAGAATGGCGGATGCCAACCCGGCCAAGCCGGTCAGGGTGACGAGGGCGGAAACGAGCAGCAGCGCGCGCTCCCCGGTATCGAGCATGCGCCAAAGCCGATCCATGGCGACGCCGGGCATGACGCCCATCAAGGCTTCCTCCTTCCACGCGCCGATCTCGCGTTGCAGGGCGAAGACGCGGCTGCGGCTCTTGAGGCCGACGAACAGCGCGGTAATGCTTTTGGGGGTGAGGTCGAATTTCCCGACCTGATCCGCGCGCACCTGAAAACCGGGAATCGGCGCGCCGCCCTGCCAGTCGAGATGGATGGCCTCCATCGCGGCGAGGCTGATGTAGAGCGCGCGATCCACGGGCGTCCCCGTAGGCGCGAGAATGCCGGTCACGGCGAATGGCTTGTCGCCATGTTCCGCCAGCAAGGTTTCGCCGCCGCCGTGGCTCAGCACGAGCGGACTGCCGAGGCGATAACCGAGTTTCCTGGCGACTTCCGCGCCGATCACCACATCGAAAAGCGCATCGAACGCGCGGCCTTCCGTAAATTCGACGCGCTCGCCCGCGCGGAAACGG
Organism: Azoarcus sp.; assembly: GCA_031265765.1. Taxonomy (GTDB): domain Bacteria; phylum Pseudomonadota; class Gammaproteobacteria; order Burkholderiales; family Rhodocyclaceae; genus WRNU01. The sequence goes on along the minus strand of JAISCE010000011.1, from coordinate 59,295 downwards.
TAGCGGTCGAAAAAATCCGGAAGCGTCGCTACAACGGGATGGCCTTTGTGCGAATCGCCCAGGGAAAGCGGAATCGTCCAGGCGACATCGCGGTGCGCCGCGATGCGCCGGGCGCTTTCCCATCCTATATTGTTCGTCGCGCCGCCCAGATGGAAAACAGCGTAGAGCATGAGCTGGATACTGTCGCCGCGCGCGCCGGCCACGAGATCGACGCCCGAAACGGCCTGCACGAAATTTTCCCGTATCTGCCCGCGTATCCGTTCGATGCCAAGCAAAAGCAGCGTGGAAAGCGCAATGCACAACACGACGAGCGCCAAAGTACCGCGCCGGTTCCAGGCGCTTTTGCGGGCAAGGCTCGCCAGATAGAAAAACCGTCTCACACGGTTTCTCCCTGTTCGGCGGCATTCAGGTCGTCCAGGCGCAAGGCCGTGGAAAACGCCCCGGCCAAGCCGACGTCATGACTCACGAACAACAGACTCGATCCGGCAAGCGCACACTCGTTCAAAAGCAGCTTCAGGAAAACGTCGCGCCGGTCCGCGTCCAGCGCGGAACTCGGCTCATCCGCGATCAACAGCGGCGGCGCGCCGATCAACGCGCGCGCCGCCGCTACGCGCTGCTGCTGCCCGGTCGACAAACGGGTGACGGGCCGCTCCCAAAGCGCGGGGGCCAGTTCCAGCCGCTCCAGCAAATGCGCGGCGGCATCTCGCAGGGTAGAAGCCCGCTGTCGCGCCCGCGCTTGCCGCCGGGGCGAAAGATGGCAGGGAATCAACACGTTCTCGATCATGGAAAGATAAGGAACGAGATTGAACTGCTGGAAGATGAACCCGATCTCCGCCCCGCGAAACCGATCCCGCGCCGAGGCGCTCATGGCGTGGAGCGCCGTGCCATTGACTGCGATAGTGCCGCAATCGGGCCGCAAGATACCGGCGATCAACCCAAGCAAGGTGCTCTTGCCGCTGCCGCTCGGCCCGGAAAGGAAAACCCGCTCGCCCGGACGGATCGACAAATCCGCAATATCCAGCACGGGACGCGATTGCCCCGGCCAGGAAAAACGAACGTCGCGCAATGCGACGGCGAAAGCGGCGGAAGATGATGTCATTAGTCAAACCGGATTCGACCCGGCAACGAAGAATTCGCCGGGCAGCCCCGTTTCCGGAAAACCGCCCGCCGCGCCGAGTTTCAACCAAAATGCCGTCCGCCACAAGGCCCGGCGGCGATCAGGCGCGGGCCGTGCGCCAATTGACATCCATATAGCATATAATCAGGGTTCGCAAGCTCGTCTCTTTTATGCTATATTCATTAAACCTATGCGGGCTACCGTTCCATGTATTGCCGGGCATCCGCCTAGGACGAACCGCCCCGGCATACTCCATTACGTGCAAACCTCCGTGCAATATTTGCAATTATTGCAAATATCCGTCGGATACACTCGCGGCATGTCATCGCATTCATACATGTACATTAAATACCCATCATGAAAGCCGTCATCCTGGCGGGCGGATTCGGAACCCGCATCAGCGAGGAATCCCACCTCAAACCCAAACCCATGATCGAGATCGGAGATACGCCGATTCTATGGCATATACTCAAAATATACTCCAGCCATGGCATCGACGACTTCATCATTTGCCTGGGATACAAGGGTTATCTCATCAAGGAATATTTCGCCAACTACTTCCTGCACACTTCCGATGTCACGTTCGACCTTTCCCGCAACGACATGGAAGTGCATGTGCGTCACGCCGAACGCTGGCGGGTCACGCTGGTGGATACCGGCACGGAAACCCAGACCGGCGGACGCCTGCGGCGCATCCGGGGCTATCTCCCGCCCGGCGAAGCCTTTTGCCTCACGTATGGCGACGGCGTGGGCGACATCGACATCGGCGCAAGCATCCGCTTCCATCAGGAACAAGGCCGCCTGGCGACGATCACCGCCGCCATGCCGCCCAGCCGTTTCGGCGCTTTGCAGATCGAAGGCGAAACGGCGACCAGTTTCGACGAGAAACCCATGGACAGCGAGGGTTTCATCAACGCCGGTTTCTTCGTCCTCTCGCCCGCGGTCATCGACCTGATCGAAAACGACCGGACGTCCTGGGAAGACGCGCCCCTGAAAACCCTGGCGGCGCGACGCCAGCTCTCCGTCTGGCGGCATCGCGGCTTCTGGCAGCCGATGGATACCTTGCACGACAGGAACCATCTGGAACACCTCTGGCAATCCGGACAAGCCCCGTGGAAAACCTGGCCGTGAGCGCGGACTTCTGGCGAGGAAAGCGCGTTTTCCTCACCGGGCACACCGGTTTCAAAGGCGGCTGGCTCTCGCTCATGCTCTCCCGCATGGGCGCGGAAGTCACCGGCTTCGCCCTGCCGCCGCCGACCGATCCCTCGCTTTTCGCGCTGGCCCGGCCCGACCGGGAAATGCGTTCGATCATCGCCGACCTGCGGGATGCCGATGCCATCGACCGCGCCGTGCGGGAAGCACAGCCCGAAATCGTGTTGCACCTGGCCGCGCAGGCGCTGGTACGTCAATCCCACGCCGACCCGGTACAAACCTACGCCGTCAATGTCATGGGCCTGATCGCGCTGCTGGAAGCCGCGCGCCGCGCCGCTTCGATCCGGGCAATCGTCATCGTCACCAGCGACAAATGCTATGAAAACCGGGACTGGACATGGGGCTACCGGGAAAACGACCCGCTGGGCGGCCACGACCCCTACAGCAGCAGCAAAGCCTGCGCCGAACTGATCGCGGCGGCCTGGCGCGCGTCCTTCTTCAATGCGCCGGCGTCCCAAACATTCATCGCCACCGCGCGCGCCGGCAACGTCATCGGCGGCGGCGACTGGGCAAAAGACCGGCTGGTGCCGGACATCCTGCGCGCCATCGACGGCGGAGAACCCATACACTTGCGCAACCCGGAAGCAACCCGCCCCTGGCAACACGTCCTGGAACCCCTGAATGGCTACCTTCTCCTGGCGGAAAAGCTCTACCGGGAAGGCGGCGATCATGCCGCCGCCTGGAATTTCGGCCCGGCGGACGAAGATGCAAAACCCGTGAAATGGCTCGCGGAGCGGCTGATACAACATTGGAAACCGCAGGAAATCCGCCTGGAAATCGACGCGCGGCTCCGCCCTCATGAAGCGCATCACCTGAAACTGGACGCTTCCAACGCGCGCGCCCGGCTCGGCTGGCGGCCCCGCTGGAATCTGGAAACCGCGCTGGCGCACACCGCCGCCTGGTACCGGGCATGGCGGCAAGGCGAAGACATGCGCGATTTCACCCTCCGGCAAATCGCCGCCTTTGCGGAAGACGCCACTCAATGACGTCGAACCATTCCGCCCGGCTGCGCGCCGGCATCCTGCAACTCGTCCGCGATTACGCGGAAAACCCTGCCGATGCGCCGGCCTTTGCGCCGGGCGAAACCCCCGTCCCGCCATCCGGCAAAGTATTGGGCGCGCGAGAACTGGAATACGCGGTGGAAGCCGTACTGGATGGCTGGCTCACCGCGGGGCGTTTCAATGCCGCCTTCGAGGACGGACTGGCCCGTTTCCTGGGCGCGGGTTTCGCGCTCAGTTGCAACTCCGGCTCCTCGGCCAATCTGCTGGCCATCTCCGCCCTGTGCTCGCCGCTTCTGCAAGAACGCGCCCTGGAACCCGGCGACGAAGTCATCACCGCCGCCGCCGGGTTCCCGACCACGATCAATCCCATCCTGCAAAACCGCCTGATTCCCGTATTCATCGACGCCGAACCGCCGGACTGCAACCCATTGCCCGAAACCGTCGAGGCCGCCATCGGCCCCAAAACCCGCGCCATCATCCTGGCGCACACCCTGGGCAACCCCTTTGCGGCGGAAGAAATCCGCGCCATCGCGGACAAACACCGCCTCTGGCTGATCGAAGATTGCTGCGACGCCCTCGGCTCCACCCATCGCGGCAAAAAAACGGGCACATTCGGACACATCGCCACGTTTTCCTTCTATCCGGCGCACCACATCACCATGGGAGAGGGCGGCGCGGTCTTCACGAACGATTCCCTGCTCGGACGCGCCGTCGAATCCCTGCGCGACTGGGGGCGCGACTGCCACTGCGCGCCGGGGCGGGACAACACCTGCGGCCAGCGATTCCAGCGGCAATGGGAAAACCTCCCCGCGGGCTACGACCACAAATACGTCTACTCGCACGTCGGCTACAACCTCAAGATCACCGACATGCAAGCCGCCGTGGGGCTGGCGCAACTCGAACGGCTGGACGGTTTCATCGCGGCGCGGAAAAGGAATTTCGCCATTCTTTCGCGCGCCCTCTCCGGACTGGAAGAATTCCTGCTGTTGCCGCAAGCCACGCCGGAAAGCGACCCCGCCTGGTTCGGCTTCCCGCTCACCCTGAAGCCCGAAGCCGCGGCGCGGCGCATCGACCTCCTCCGCCACCTCGACCGGCGCAAAATCGGCGTGCGTCTTCTCTTTGCCGGCAACATCACCCGCCAGCCCTGCATGCAAGGCCGCGAATATCGCATCTCCGGCACGCTCTCGGGCGCGGATCGCATCATGAACGATACCTTCTGGATCGGCCTCCATCCGGGGCTGACCGCAGAGATGCTGGACTATTCGGCGCGCTGCCTGCGCGAATTCTTTGGATCGGGACGCTGATCCCGCCGGAACCTGGACAATGACCGAAAATCCCCTCGCCCCGCTTCCCGCCGCCGATCTCGAACACATCCTGCGGCATACGCAAGCCCTGTGGCGCTCGCTCGACGGCGCGCACCTTTTCATCACCGGCGGCACCGGCTTTTTCGGCACCTGGCTGCTGGAAACCCTGGCCCATGCAAGAACGCACTCCGACCGCGACCTCAAGGCAACGATCCTGACCCGCGATCGCGGCGCATTCGCCCGGAAAGCGCCGCACTTGGCCGCCAACCCCCTGTTCGACTGGCTGGAAGGCGACGTGCGGACATTTCGTTTTCCGCCCGGCGAATTCAGCCACATCATCCATGCCGCGATGCCTTCTTCGCGTCCCCTCCCCGCCCCGGAAATGCCGGACACCCTGGCCAGCGGCACCCGGCATGTCCTGCAATTCGCGGCCCAGTCGCAATGCCGGCGTCTGCTGCTGGTGAGTTCCGGCGCGGTCTATGGCATCCAGCCGCCGGAATTGCCGCGAATTCCCGAAACCCACCCATACACGCCCGATACGCTCGGCCCGGCCTCGCCCTACGGAGAAAGCAAGCGCATGGCGGAACGCCTCTGCGACGCCGCCGCGCGACAAGGCCTCTCCTGCGCCATTGCCCGCTGCTTTACCGTCATCGGCCCGCATCTGCCGCTCGATGCGCATTTCGCGGCAGGAAACTTCCTGCGCGACGCCATGAATGGCGGCCCGATCCGCATCGACAGCGACGGGCGCTCGATACGCTCCTGGCTGCATATGGCCGACCTCGTCGTCTGGCTATTGACCATCCTGCTCAATGGAAAACCCGCGCGCGCCTACAACGTCGGCTCCGATGAAATGCTTTCGATCGCCGGGCTTGCCTCGCGCATCAAAGAGGCATCGGGGATCGCCCTCCCCATCCTGGTACGCGATCCGCCCCGCCCTACCCCGCCGCCGCGCTACGTTCCCGACATTCGCCGGGCGCGGGAAGAACTGGGACTGGAAGTCAGGATCAAGATCGACGAGGCCATTTCACGAACCATGGCATGGCTGCTTCACCCCACGCCCGTCGCCGGGCGACGCGGCGCGAAAGGAGGCAAACCCCTTCCGCGCATGACCATCCCCCCGGAGGAAGAGGTTTCCCACCGGAATCCGTTTTCAGGCTCGACGCGAGCCTGAACGCCATGGTCATGAAAAACAAAGCCCAAAACATCTCCGCCCCAACGAAAATCCGCGTTGCCGAATTCATCGCCCGCCACCTCGCCCGCCATGGCGTGCGCCACGTCTTCCTCATGACGGGAGGCGGCGCGATGTTCCTGAACGACGCGCTCGGCCATCAGCCGGGGCTGGAAATCGTCTGCAATCACCATGAACAGGCTTCGGCCATGGCGGCGGAAGCCTACGCGCGCATCGCCGGTTCGATCGGCGTCGTCAACGTCACCACCGGCCCCGGCGGCATCAACGCCCTGAATGGCGTTTTCGGCGCATGGACGGACTCCATTCCCCTGCTCGTCCTGTCCGGGCAGGTGAAGCGGGAAACATCCCTGCGCCACACGGGCCTCCGCGTGCGGCAACTCGGCGACCAGGAAGTCGACATCGTGGCGCTGGCGCAGCCCCTCTGCAAATATGCCGCCTTCGTCGACCGGCCGGAACGAATCCGCCTCGAACTGGAAAAGGCGCTCTACCTCGCAACCCATGGCCGGCCCGGCCCCTGCTGGCTGGACATCCCCATCGACGTCCAGGCTGCAACGGTCGACCCTGGAACGCTCACCGGGTTCGTCCCCGAGGAAACTCCGCCCCCTTCCGCGCAAATCGCGGCGCAGTGCCAGGAAGTCCTGGCCTGCCTTGCCCGCGCCGAACGCCCCGTCGTCATGGCGGGCGGCGGCATCCGCGCGGCGAATGCCCTGGACGCATTCGAGCCGGTCATCCGCAAACTGGGCCTTCCCGTCGTCACCGCCTGGGCGCACGACCTGATCGCCAGCGACGATCCCCTCTTTTGCGGTCGTCCCGGCGCCATCGGCACCCGCGGCGGAAATTTCACGGTGCAAAACGCCGATTGCCTGCTGATTCTCGGCAGCCGCCTGAACATTCGCCAAACAGGCTACGACCGGGCCTCGTTCGCCCGGAACGCCCATAAAATCCAGATCGACATCGACGCGGCGGAACTGGAAAAACCCCTGACCCGCGCCGAACTACCCATTTGCTGCGACCTGCGCGTTTTCCTGGAAACGCTGGACGGCCTTCTTCCCGCCACATACGCCCCCAAAACGGAACACATCGGCTGGCTCGCCTGGTGCCGCGAACGGGAAGCCCGCTACCCTGCCGTTTTGCCTCGCCACCGCAAAGGCGGCGGCAAAATCAACCCCTATCATTTCGTGGAAACCTTGTTCGACGCGCTCGAAGCGGACGACATCGTTGCCTGCGCCAATGCCGCCGCCTGCATCGTCCCTTTCCAGGCGGGGAAGATCAAACGCGGCATGCGTTTATTTTCCAACTCCGGCGCCGCCTCCATGGGCTACGACCTACCGGCGGCCATCGGCGCTTATTACGGCGCACAAGCGGCGCGGGGCGGCCAGCGCCGCATCGTCTGCCTGGCGGGCGACGGCAGCATCATGCTGAACCTGCAAGAATTGCAAACCATTGCCCACCACCGCCTGCCGGTCAAGATTTTCATCTTCAACAACCAAGGCTATCTCTCCATTCGCAGCTCGCAAAAGAATTTCTTTGGCCGCCTGACGGGAGAAGGACCGGATTCCGGCGTCTCGTTTCCCGATTTCGTTACCCTGGGCGCGGCATTCGGCATTGCCTCCCGCAAACTCGAAGGTGAAAAATTCACGGAAAGCCTCATGAAGGCGCTTGCCGCCGACGGCCCCATGTTGATAGAAGTAATGCTCGATGAAACACAGGCATTCGAGCCGCGTATGCACTCCCGGCAACTGGCGGACGGACGCATCGTCTCCCCGGCGCTGGAAGACATGTTTCCTTTTCTGGAAGCGGAAGAACTGGCGCAAAACATGCTGCCCCCGGCCATCTCATGAAAGCTCCCATCACGATGGATACCCGCCACATTTTTGAAGACCTGTTCGTTCTGGAACTCGCCAACAATCATTGGGGCCGCCTGGAACGCGGGCTGGAAATCGTCGCGGACTTTTCGCGCATCGTGCGCGCCCACGGCGTCAAGGCCGCCATCAAACTGCAATTCCGGGACGTAGACAACTTCATTCACGAAGACTACCGGCAAAACCAGGAAATCCGCTACGTCAAGAAAACGAGAGAAACCCGTCTTTCCCGCGAGGATCGCGCTGCGCTGGTCGAAGCCATCCGCCATGGCGGATGCATTCCGATGGCCACGCCTTTCGATGAAGTCTCCGTCGACCAGTGCGTGGAACTGGGCATCGACATCATCAAAATCGCCAGTTCCGACATCGCCGACCGGACATTGATCGAAAAGATCGCCGCCACGCACCGCCCGGCCATCGCCTCCACCGGCGGCGCTTCGCTCCAAGACATCGACGATCTGGTCGAATTCTTCGCCCGCCGCCATATTCCGCTGGCCATCAACCACTGCGTTTCCCTCTACCCCACGGAAGACCACGAACTGGAACTGAACCAGATCGATTTCCTGAAAAACCGCTATCCCGGCCACGTCATCGGCTTTTCCACCCACGAACACCGCGACTGGCACACCTCCATCGCCATCGCCTACGCCAAGGGCGCGCGCACCTTCGAGCGGCACATCGACATCGAAGCCGACGGCATCGCCGTATCTCCCTACTGCTCGTTGCCGCGGCAGATCGACGAATGGTTCGGAGCGTACAAAAAAGTGGCCGCAATGTGCGGTGCGCCGGGTACGCAAAAACGCATCCCGCCGGAACGGGAAATCCATTACCTGGACACTTTGGTACGCGGCGTATATGCTCGGAAAAAACTCGCCAAGGGATCGAAACTGACCGATGGCGACAATATCTATTTCGCCATACCCCTGCGGAAAGGGCAGATTTCCTGCCGGGAACTGATGCACGGCGAAATACTGTCCAGGGACATCGAAGCCGGCATGCCGGTCATGATAGACGATATCGACAGTCCCTATTCCGGCAACCGGGAATTGCAGGCGCATCTTTCACAGCGAGGGATTTGAGAATGTTCCGAAAGATGCCATGCCGGCAAAACCCCTTTTCCCACAATCGAAAGGCAAGCAAAATGGACTACGCCGATGAAATGCATGACCAAGCCAAGCCAAACCAAGCCAAGCCAAGCCAAGCCAATTTCAGCAATGCGATACTCGAAAAAGCCAGGAACTCCTCTTATATTATACTACGCGGCGCATCCGGCGCAGGCCGACAGATGCTGGATTATCTGCTTTCCGAAGGCGTGGCGAAAGAAAAATTCATTTTCTGGGACAAGAAAGCCAATTCTATCCAGAATGTTTCGGGTGTACCTGTATTACCCCCATTTTCCGGAAACTTCCCTTTGCAAGACACCCTGATCTTGCATTGTATCAAGATATTGCCCTATGGCGCCGAAGACTATGTAAAGCATGGCTATAAAGAGCATATGAATGCGCTCACCCTGTTATGCCCTTATTACATTGGGTCAGGCGAGCGGATGTTGATCTGCCAACCAGGGCCGTTTTGCGCAAAAATCAGATGTCCGCGGCAAACTGGGCAAGAATTTTGTTACGTACCGTACAGGGTCAACACAGGCACATCAAGGGAAACAGTGGTAACCGATAAACTAGACTTTGGCATCAATACACTTTGTACCCTGAAATGTCGTCATTGTTCACATTACATCAATCATTACCCACCAGAGAACCGGGTCAATTTCCCGCTTGCCCGCATCATTGCGGACATAGAGTGTGTCTGCGCCGCACACGATTTCATCCGTTGCGTATGGCTAATGGGAGGTGAGCCTTTTTTGCACCCAGATTTTTCGCATATCCTCGCGCATTTTCTGACGCAACCCAATGTCGGCATGCTACGGATCGTCAGCAATGGCATTTGCCGGATTTCCGAAGAAAACATGGCTGTTATGCAAAACGAGCGGGTGCTGCTGCATATTTCCCGCTATGCAGGTGTACTCAATGAAAAACAGGAAGCCCTGCTGACCAGGAATCTGCGTTATCTTGCGGAACATGGCATTACACATAAACTCTACCATCCCACATGGCAGCTCGCACCCACACTGCGAAAACGGGACTGCTCCATTGCCGAACTGGAAGACATCAAGGCCAGTTGCAGCAAACATATCGATTGCCATGCTGTCTTTAATGGCGTCTATTCTGCGTGCACGCCAATTTCCATCATCGCCTTGCACGGCGTCGCCGATTATATTGAAGACAAAGTTTTGTTGCCAGGAGATACAGAAAAGCTATCGCGCGAAGCCTTGCGCGACCGTATCGTTGCGCATCACAGACGCCCCTATTATCAAAGCTGTGCCCACTGCGATTTCGGCGATGAATTCGTATTGCCAGGCGAACAAGGCGTAGACTCGCGTTATGCGCATATCGGCAAATGAAATTCTACCATCGTTTTCAGTAAAAAGGAAGATATGAATGAACAAGCTCAATGAATTTGCCGCCCTCCTGCAAACTTGCGCGCACCCTGCCCAATGGGTAAGCGGCAAATATCCTGTATTGATTTACGGTGCGGGAAATACCGGGTGGGGAGCAATGGCCATTCTGAAAGCGCAAGGCATAGAAATCGCCGGTTTTCTGGATGCCCAAGCCAAACCTGGGCAACACCTTGCCGGGCTTCCCGTGTCAACGCTCTCAGACTGGCTCTCGAAGCACGATCCTACGCATTACGAAGTGCTCATCGCCATCGCAAATCCAATTCTCTTGCCACAAATACTGGAACTTCGTCAACAGATGACCGTACACGGTTTTGCCAAATGCAGCCATGATCTCTACAAACTCGAATTCACTCCGCTTTTTTTGAAAGATCCGGTATTGTGCCGCTTCGAGAACACCAAACAATACTACAAGCACGTCCTCCCGGAACTCTCCCGCCTCGACGCACTTCTTGCGGATGAAGAAAGCCGTCAGTGTCTCATGAATTACGTGCGAATGCATTGCGAGGAGAGGGAAACGCAATATTACAATGCCACCGACCACTATCGTCCTTCCGGGTTGCCAACCTGGCCGCAACCCTTGCGATTCATCGACGGCGGCGCATATACCGGCGATACACTCGCCGATTTCAGCCAGCACGGCTACCTTTTCGAGGCCATCGCTGCTTTTGAACCCGACCCGGAAAACTTCCAGCGTCTCGTTTCAAACAGTACAATTTATGAAAATATTATCTGTTTCCCTTGCGCACTGGGAAGCGAAACAAAGAATGTCCGCTTCGACGCATCCGGAACGACTGCTGCCTATGTGACGGAAAAAGGCGCTCAATCCATACAATGCGTCGCGCTGGACGATGTCCTGCGCGGCTTTCGTCCCAATCTGATCAAAATGGATATCGAGGGCGCGGAACCGGAGGCGCTCATGGGCGCGAAGGACATGATAACGCGCCACCGCCCGCATCTGGCTATCTGCCTCTACCACCAGCTGGAACATTTATGGCGCATTCCCCTGTTGCTCGACGAATGGCAATTAGGCTATCGTTTTTATCTCCGCCAGCATGCTCCTGTCTGTGAATTGGTACTGTACGCCTACCCGGACGAGCGCCCCGGTTTTGTACAGCAAACATCCGCCACACTGGGAGAACCCTGCAATGATGGGCCGAGCCAATGACTTCTCCGCGCCTCGCCAAACCGCCCCTGGATTTTTTCGGCAGCCCACATGCGCCATACTATATATTTGCTCCCCGTTTTACCCATAGATCCGGCGGAATACGGGCGCTGTACCATCTATGCCATGCGCTGAACGAAGCGGGTTACGAAGCCTACATATCCTCCTCGAAACCCGCCCCCGGACTGCGGACACCGCCGCTGACTCCGGAAATCCAGGAAAGCCACCAGGCCGATGACCGTGTGCCCGTGACGGTATACCCGGAAATCCAGCCAGGCAATCTGCTTCAAGGAGCCGTCGTCGCACGCTGGCTGCTGAACAAGGCGGGACATTTACACGGGCACAAGGATTTTGCGCCGGATGAATTGTTTTTTTATTGGGATGAATGCATGTTGAGCGGAGAGAAAAATGCAGAAAAACTCTTTGTTCCGCTCATCGACAGAAGAATTTTCCATCCAGGCAATACCCTGCCGGAAAACAGAAGCGGCTTTTGCTACTACGCAAACAAATACTTTTTATTGAAACAGGAAATAGCGGAACATGTCGTTCACAATGGCATCAGTTTATCCCAGAGAACTCCTCTTTCACCATGGGGAATTGCGGAGATATTGAGAACGGCAAAAGTATTGTATTGCTATGAGCCTTCCGCCATTGCTGTAGAAGCCCTGTCCTGCGGCTGCCCGGTCGTGCTGGTCATGACGGATTACTTACGCCAGTTCGATCCTTCCCAATGGGAGTTGAAGCTGCCCATGCTTTCGGAAGCGGAAATTGCCACGGCGGATTTTTCCGTTCCCCCGGTCGACATGGATGCCTGGAATGCATACCTCGACAACATCGAACGGGACGCCGCGGGACACATCGCGCTCTTCATTGAAATCACCCAGGCCGCCGCGAAAGCCTACACGGAAAAAAACCGAGACCCCACGCAAATGCTCGAACGGGGAATCGCGGCATTTCAGGCGGAGTATTTCGACCAGGCCAGTATGATATTTTCCAACCTGCTGGAAACACAAACGCAAAATCCGCTGCTACCGGCCTATCTGGCCTTTATCGCCGCGCGACAGGGTTTCGTCCAGGAAGCCCATGATTTCATCGAGAAATCTTCCCGGATCGCGCCGGATCGCGCCGATTTGAAAGCGGCCTTGGGCGAGGCTTTTCTGCAAAGCGGACGACCGGATTTGGCGTGCCATTATCTGGAAGATGCGATTGCATCGCAGCCCGGCTTACTGGCGGCCTATCCTTCTCTGGCACAGGGCCTTTATTTGACGCATCAGAGCGGAGCCGCCGTCTCGCTGCTGCAATCCGCCGCTAGCATACCTTCTCCCATGCAGGCCGGCATTCAGGGCAACTTGCTCGGATTCCTGGAACAACGGGGAGACGTAGCCGAATTCGCGGACTGCTGCCTGAAGTTTTCCCAATCCCTCGCCGACGATCTGCTGGCGGTGCATTCTCTTTCCCGCTTCGAGTCCAGCGGCGAACGTTTGCTGGAAACATTGGGCCGCATTCAGATGCAATTGGCCGATGGCATCGCTCCCGGCCGGGACAGGCCGGAACCCGCGCCGGTTTCCGGCGCTTCTCCCACGGGCAGGCCACTGAAAATCGCTTTCATGGTCGGCGATTTCGCGCGGGAACGGAATTTGGGACGGCTCGCGGCCTTGCTGCGCTTCCGGCCTCCCGGAAGTTTCACGAGCTTGCTGCTGACCGGCGATCCGCAGTATGGCGATAACGATTATGCCCGGTTGTGTTCGCTGCTGGCGGAGCAAACCCTGTCGATCCACGGCATGGAGGACGCCAAGGCGCAGGAAGAAATCCAGCGCGCCGCGCCCGACATCCTGATCGATCTGGACGCCTACGGGCCGGCGGAACGGCTGGCCGTTTTCCTGCGGGCCGAGGTGAAACACAAGCTGCTCTGGGGCGAAGCGCCCATGCCACCCTTGTCGCCCGATTGCAGGGTGCTGGCAGGCGACCGCCTGACGACGCATTCCGTACTGCCCTGCGTGGCGCTTCCCGAAATGGGAGAGTATTGCGATTTTCCGGAATTGCCGATCGCAACCGAAACGCGCTCCACCGCTCATCCCGCCCTGGGGTGCCTGACGCCGGCCATGAGGGTGGGCCGGGAAGGCTGGCAACTGTTCGCCGAAATTCTCGCCATCCGCCCCGAATGCCAATTGCTGGTCAATCTGGGAGACTTGGGCGAAGCCGCCCAGGATGCCATTTGTACCCGGTTTGCCCATGCGGGCATTGCCGCCGAGCGTCTGCGCTTCGTCCATGCCCACACGCCGGAAGACCTTTGCCGGTTCTGGCGGGAAGCCGACCTGGGCCTTGCGCCGCCAGTGGACGCGGGCGATCTGGCCCTGCCCGCCTGCCTCTGGATGGGCAAGCCTTACCTGAGCCTGGCTTCTCCCCTGCCCTGGGCGCGCCGTCCCGCCGCGCTGCTGGAAATGGCCGGCGCGGCGGAATGGATCGCGGAGACGCCGGAAGCCTATGTCGAATACGCGCGGCGGGCCGCGCCGAAGCCCGAGCCTGCGTTTCGCGCCCGGATGAAAGCCGCCGGACTGAATGACCCGATAGCCTTCGCGCGGGATTTCGCGGCGAGCATGGCAATACCAAGCGGCCGGCAGTAACCCGCCGACCCTCCGCTCCACAGATGCCTTCGGCATCGTTGGCGTCGTTCTTCTGGCTCTTTACATACGGCTTGACGAACTGCGGCGCAATCAAGCAGACCGTGCGGCCCAGCCGCTGAAACAACCGCCCCCAGCGGTGCGCGCTCGCGCAATCATCTACACGGACTGCGCAATGAAAGCCGGAGCAATGTCCGTCCGGGAAAAATCGTCGCCTTTGAAAATCAGAACGCGCTGCGCATGGGTCACGATGTCGAGGAAGGCCGAACGCTCGGGTTCGGCGAAAACGATCGCCACCAGCGCCGAGGTGTCGATCACGATACTCATGCGGACAATCCCCGCTCGTCCCAGCTCAGGGGATCATGGGCATCGGCACGATCCGGGAGACGGTCGAACTGTTCGAGCAGCGCGACAAGAGACGCGGCGGGCTGGACGACGCCTTCGGCTTCCCGCAGCAGGCGATCCACGGCCTGCTCCACCGCTGCGGTTTTGTTCAGACCCGTGGCGCGGGCAAGCCGTTCGACCTTGTCGACCACGACCGGGTCGGCAATTTGCAGGGGCATGACGAATTCCTTTGGGCGGATCAATACGATCAATATACATCCGCAGCCCATGCCGCGCAAAGCCATCCGGTCGACGGGTCAGTCACCCGGCGCCCGCAGGAGCGAGGCATGCGTATTGGGTTGGCCATGCGAACGTCAGGATGGAGGATATATCCATTATTAATAATTTTGCAATTAGACACTAGGGTACCAGCCTCAGGCAGATCATGAATACGCCCATGTGTTACCATCGCGTCCTTTCAAAAAAGGATGAAAGGAGGGCAGTGATGTCAAGGCCATCGTTCTCAAACGCATGGGGCGTTTTCATGCAGGTTAATCGTCTGGTAAAGGAAGTCGGCAAGATCATCGGCATACTCGTCGTTCGGGGCAGCGGCTGGCGGGATGCGGGCGGTCACGTCACTTTATGGGATGGAACGATGTGTTCCGATACTTGCCACCTTGCATACGATCCCGATAACGGTTCGTTTTCCCCAACGGAGGCTGCGCTGTGGGTATTGCCTTGAAATGTGCGGCAACGTTGTTGCCAGCGGCGCTGTTTGCGGGATGCGCCGTCACCAAGGATTGCCCTCCTGCGAATTCATTGGTGTTCGACGATGCCGCCATCTGGAATTATCCGCCGCGCGTCTTGTTGAAGAATTGGGCGTTGAGCGCGTGTCTCGCCAGGATTACGCAAGACGCCGATACGAAGCGTGACGCAGCGAAAGCCGCCAATGGCTATGCGGAGTACGGCGTCATGAGTCTCGAGGAAATCGACGAGATGACATCGTTGATCGACGAATATATTGCAAAAAAATACGGAGGACGCACCGAAACAGGCGAGCGGCCGTCCACGTTCGACACCATGAAATGCATCGACCTGTTCTACAGCGCCGAACTCGATGCGATGGCCGGTAAATTCCTCATGACGGATCGCCCTGCGCGATTCGAGCGTTTCCAGCCGGAACGCCAAGGAAAGCCGGCGTTGTTCAAGGGGGACTGAACACCCTGCCGTTTCACCATTTCAGCATACGGGATGCCGGCGTCAATTCCGCGGCGCCCTGCTTGCCGGGAACGGCTATCTGCGCTTCGATTTCGCGCAGGGCGGGAAATGCGCCAAACAGGCGGACTTCGATCTGCGTCAGGGCTTCCGGTTTATCGCAGAGAAAAACAAAGGCGGCGTCGAGTTCGCCATGTTCCGCTGCGTCTTCCTTTTCGCCATGGGCTTCCGCATGGCCCGGCTGCCCGGACGCATCCGGGGCGGCGGGGTCGAGAAGGCTTCCGGGCAGGTTTCCGGACGCCAGCGCGACCGATTCCAGGCGGCAAGAGGCGGCTCTGGAGGGAACGAAAAGGGTTTCCGCGTTACGCAGCTTCGCGGCCATGCCGCGGACTTCGTTTCGCTGCGCCTCGGTTCGCGGCGCGTGCTCGAAGGAAAGCAGGTTGGCGAGCGGACCGTCCAGTTCGAGGGAAAGCCGCCGACCTTCGAGCGCGGCGTTCAGCCTGGCCACGCCGTGCTCGTGCGGATCGTGCCCCCGCGCAGGAAGCGCCAAAAGGCCGAGGGCAGGAAAAAACAAGACAAGAGCGTATTTTTTCATCTAAAACCGATTCCGATTGAAACCGCGTTTGCAAGAGTGACCCATTCGTTCCGGGCGGCGGACATCAATGCGCCCCGCCGAGCCTAGCGGTTACGGGGCGCAATTGCAACAGCGCGGCGTTCAAGCGATGCCGCATCCACCCTTTTCCTGCTGCACGCGGGCCGTGCGCTCATGGGCGCGCTTTTTCCGTATACCCCTGCTTCAAATACGATCACCCCGACACGGACGAACGTTCCGTTCTCCGCGCCGCCGCGCCGCGATATACTTTTGCGTTTCCATCGCCGACCTTCCCGACCCCATGCAGGACAAATACCAGCCCGCCGCCGTCGAAGCCGCCGCCCAACAATACTGGGAGTCCGCCCTGGCTTTCCGCGCCGCGGAAGACAGCGCCCGCCCCAAGTATTACTGCCTGTCGATGTTCCCCTACCCTTCCGGCAGGCTGCATATGGGACACGTGCGCAACTACACCATCGCCGACGCGCTCGCGCGCTACCACCGGATGCGCGGCTGCAACGTGCTCCAGCCGATGGGATGGGACGCTTTCGGCATGCCCGCGGAAAATGCCGCGATCCAGCATGGCGTCGCCCCGGCGAAATGGACATACGCCAATATCGGCTACATGAAGGATCAGTTGAAAAGACTGGGTTTCGCCATCGACTGGTCGCGCGAAATCGCCACATGCCGCCCGGAGTATTACCGCTGGGAGCAATGGTTGTTCACCCGCCTGTATGAGAAAGGCCTGATCTACAAAAAGCTCGGCGCGGTGAACTGGGACCCGGTCGATGAAACCGTGCTCGCCAACGAGCAGGTCATCGACGGATGCGGCTGGCGCTCGGGCGCGCCGGTTGAAAAGCGCGAAATTCCCATGTACTACATGCGGATCACCGCCTACGCCGATGAGTTGCTCGCCGCTCTCGACGATCTGCCGGACTGGCCGGAACAGGTCAAGCTGATGCAGAAAAACTGGATCGGCCGCTCCGAGGGCGTCGAAGTGCATTTCCCCTACGAGATGGCGACTGTCGGCATGGCCGGCGTGCTCAAGGTTTTCACGACCCGCGCCGACACCCTGATGGGCGCAACCTACGTCGCGGTGGCCGCCGAGCATGTGCTCGCCGCCAGAGCCGCCGCGAACGATCCGGCGCTTGCCGCCTTCATCGCGGCATGCAGGCAGGGCGGCGTGGCCGAGGCCGATCTGGCGGCACAGGAAAAACAGGGCATGGACACCGGCTTGCGGGTCGTGCACCCGCTGACCGGCGAATACCTGCCCGTATGGGTCGCCAACTATGTGCTGATGGGCTACGGCGAAGGCGCGGTGATGGCGGTGCCCGCCCACGACGAACGCGATTTCGACTTCGCTCGCAAGTACGGCCTGCCGGTCAGGATGGCGGTGCGCTCGACCTGCGGCGCTTATGACGATGTATCCGCGCCGTGGATCGGCGCCTACGCCGAACACGGCAGGCTGACGAACTCGGGCAAATACGACGGACTGGATTTCCAGGGCGCGGTCGACGCCATCGCCGCCGACCTCGCCGCCAAGGGCCTCGGGCAGAAACGGGTGCAGTTCCGCCTCAGGGACTGGGGCATCTCGCGCCAGCGTTACTGGGGCTGTCCGATCCCGATGATCCATTGCGCCGACTGCGGCGATGTCCCCGTTCCCGATGCGCAATTGCCGGTCGTATTGCCCGAGGATGTCCAGATCACCGGGCGCGGCTCGCCGCTCGCCAAAATGCCGTCGTTCCACGAATGCGCCTGCCCCCGATGCGGCAAGCCGGCGCGGCGCGAAACCGACACCATGGATACCTTCGTCGAATCGTCGTGGTATTTCCTGCGCTACGCCTCGCGCGACAATCCCGATGCGATGGTCGATGCGCGCGCGGATTACTGGACGCCCGTCGACCAATATGTCGGTGGCATCGAGCACGCCATCCTTCATTTGCTCTATTCGCGCTTTTTCACGCGCGCGATGCGCGATTGCGGCCTCATCGGCCTGTCCGAACCCTTCACCCGCCTGCTCACCCAGGGCATGGTGGTGGCAAGCAGCTATTACCGCATGGACGAGGACGGCGGCAAACGCTGGTTCAACCCGGCGGATGTCGATGTCGTCATCGACGGGCGCGGACGTCCCATCAGCGCGACGCTGAAGACCGATGGCCTGCCGGTCACGATCGGCGGCATCGAGAAGATGTCGAAGTCCAGGAACAATGGCATCGACCCGCAAACCCTGATCGACCAGTACGGCGCGGACACGGCGCGCTTCTTCATCATCTTCGCCGCCCCGCCCGACCAGCAACTCGAATGGTCGGATTCCGGCATCGAGGGCGCTTCGCGCTTTCTGCGACGGGTGTGGGCCTTTGCCCACGGCCTTGGCGAAAACGACGGTCTCCCGTTCCCCGCCGCGCTGCCAAAGACGCTCGCCGATCCGCGCCGTGAAATTCACCTCCGCCTCCGGCAAGCCAATCATGACTTCGGCAAGCGCCAGTTCAACACCGTCGCATCGGCGGCGATGAAGATACTCAACGCGCTGGAAAAAACGGCGCGCGACGAAGCCGGGGCAAACGCAGTCGTCCGCGAGGGCTTTTCCATCCTGCTGCGGCTGCTGTCGCCGATCGCCCCGCACATCGCCCATGCGCTCTGGCGCGAATGCGGCTATGGCGACGACATTCTCGACGCGCCATGGCCCGAACCGTCCGCCGACGCGCTGGCGCAGGACGAAATCGAATTGATGCTGCAAATCAACGGCAAGCTGCGCGGCAATATCCGGATCGCCGCCGCCGCAAGCAAAGCCGACATCGAAACCGCTGCCCTGGCGAGCGGCGCGGCACGGAAATCCATGGACGGCAAACCCGCCCGGAAAGTCGTGATCGTGCCCGGTCGCCTGGTCAACATCGTGGTCTGACGATATGGCTTTTCCCTTCCTCTCCCCCGCCCGCCGCCTGCGGATCGCAATCATCGCACTGGGCCTGGCCGCGCTGGCCGGATGCGGCTTCCATCTGCGCGGCCCGCAATCCCTGGCCTTCGCCACCATCCATATCGGCACGAACTCATACTCGCCGCTCGGCGTCGCGCTGCGCCGCCAGGTGGCCCTGAGCGGCACGACCACCGTCGAAGAAGACGCCGCCCGCGCCGAAGTCCGCCTCCAGATACTCGCCAACGAACGCACGCGCGAAATCCTGAGCCTGACTTCCGCGGGCAAGGTGCGCGAATACGAACTCGCCCAGCGCATCCGCTTCCGCCTCGTCGGACGCGGCGACGACGACGAATTGATCCCGCCCGTCAATATCACGACGCGGCGCGAATACACTTTCAGCGACGAACTGATTCTCGGCAAGGAACAGGAGGAAGCCTTGCTCTACCGGGACATGGAAGACGATCTCGTGCGTCAGATCATGTGGCGGCTGGCCGCCGTGCAGCGTCCGGCGAAAAATTGACCGCAGGCATCCGCGCCGATTTGCAGCAAGCCATTGGCTCGTAGATCGCGGATGAGCCCCGCGCACGGTTGCCCTGGCCGGACTGCTAGAATCCGGGGACCATGTCCGAAACCGCCATGCACCCGCTCGATACCCGCTCCCGTGTTTTGCTCAAGACCCTGATCGAGCGTTATATCGCCGACGGTCAGCCGGTCGGTTCGCGTGCGCTGTCGCGCAGTCCCGGCCTGGAACTGTCGCCCGCCACGATACGCAACGTCATGAGCGATCTCGAAGAAATGGGCTATATCGCCAGCCCGCACACTTCCGCCGGACGAGTGCCGACGGCTCTCGGTTATCGTTTCTTCGTCGATACCCTGCTCACTGTGCAACCGATGGAAACCGGACGGGTGCAAGAACTCAAGACACAGCTCCAGCCTGGGCAGCCGCAAAAGCTGATCAATTCAGCCTCGCTCCTGCTCTCGGAACTGACCCGCTTCGCAGGCATCGTCATGGCGCCGCGCCGCGAAGCGGCGCTCATCCGCCAGATCGAGTTCATCGGACTGGCCGAAAACCGCATCCTGCTCATCATCGTCACGACCGACGGCGATGTGCAAAACCGCATTTTGCTGACGCGCCGCGCTTATTCGACAGCCGAACTGACGGCGGCGGCAAGTTATCTCAATGAGCACTACGCGGGACAAGCGTTCGATGAAATCCGCCTGCATCTCCAGGCCGAACTGCGCAAGCTGAAAAACGACATGAGCGAGTTGATGGCCGCTACGGTCGAGGCCGGTTCCGCCACCACCGAAGACCCTTCGTCCGGTTATGTGATCTCGGGCGAAACCAATTTGCTCGATGTCGAAGACCTGTCGTCCAATATGTCGCGCCTGCGGGAACTGTTCCGCTTTTTCGAGCAGCGCACGAGCCTGGTGCAATTGCTCGATCTTTCCCGGCGCGCCGATGGGGTACAGATTTTCATCGGCGATGAATCCGGCCTCACCCAACTCGACGGTTGCAGCGTCGTGACCGCGCCTTATGAGGTCGATGGCCGCGTGGTCGGTTCGGTGGGCGTGATCGGGCCTACCCGCATGGCCTACGACCGGGTAATTCCCATCGTCGATATCACCGCGCGGCTGCTGTCCAACGCGCTGTCTTCCAACACCTGATCGTGCGCCGCCATGGCCCGCTTCCGGCCTGAACCCGCCTTCGATCCGGCGTGCGGACGCCGCAGCCGCACAGGCGTACTGCTGGTCAATCTCGGCACGCCGGCAGCGCCGACCGCGGCGGCCCTGCGCCCATGGTTGCGCCAATTCCTGTCCGATCCGCGGGTGGTCGAATTGCCGCGCCTCGTCTGGCAGCCGATTCTCAACGGCATCGTTCTCACTACCCGCCCGGCGAAATCGGCCCGGAAATACGCCAGCATCTGGACGGCGGAAGGTTCGCCGCTCAAAGTCCACAGCGAACGCCAGGCGGCGGCTCTCGCCGCCGCCCTCGGACAGGGGCAGCCGCCGGATGCGGGAATCGCCGTTGCCTGGGCGATGCGCTACGGCGCGCCCGGCATTGCCGATACGCTTGCCGGACTGCGCGCGCAAGGCTGCGACCGCATCCTCGTCGTGCCGCTTTACCCGCAATTCGCGGGCAGCACGACGGCCAGCACGCTGGATGAGGTCGCCCGCGCCATGCAGACGTGGCGCAATCTGCCCGAAATCCGCTTCGTGCGCAGTTTCCCCGGCGACGCCGGTTATATCGCCGCGCTGGCGGCGAGCGTGCACGAGCATTGGGCGCGCCACGGCCAAGGCGACCGTCTGCTGGCGAGCTTTCATGGCCAGCCG
Source organism: Azoarcus sp. (assembly GCA_031265765.1). GTDB lineage: Bacteria > Pseudomonadota > Gammaproteobacteria > Burkholderiales > Rhodocyclaceae > WRNU01. Next base: position 37,939 of record JAISCE010000011.1, on the reverse strand, counting down.
AAACGCACCGACGAATTGGGCGATCCCTATCGCGCCGAATGCTTCGTCACCGCCCGCCTGCTTGGCGAGGCGCTGGCATTGCCGCGGGAAAAGCTGATGGTGACCTTCCAGTCCCGCTTCGGCGCGTCCGCCTGGCTGCAACCCTATACGCTGCCGACGCTCGAAACGCTTGCCGCATCGGGCGTGAAACGGGTCGATACGATCTGTCCGGGCTTCGCCGCCGACTGTCTCGAAACGCTGGAAGAAATCGCCATGCAGTGCCGCAACGCCTTCATCGCCCATGGCGGTGAAGTGTTCCACTATATCTCCTGCCTGAATGAGCGCCCGGACTGGATCGAGGCGCTGGCCGCCCTCGTCCGGCGACATCTGGACGGCTGGCGCTGAGCATTGGCGGTTTTCCGGCTCAGTCTTCGAGCAGTGCAAGCCGAATCAGTGGCCGCTGGCCGTATCCGAATTGCCTTCGGTGGCCGGGGGGCAGTGCTTTGCATGCGCGGCGGCAATCACCCCCAGGCGATATGCAACCGCGGCCGCCACTTTCTGGCAAAAGATTTTTTGTACTTCGTCGGAGGCCAGCGCCAAGGCGGACGGGTTGATTTCGAGATAGACGAGAGGCTCCAGCGACACAACCGACAGCGTCTGGCGATGTTCGACGCGATCGAGCCAGGCCATTTCGCCGAAAACCGTTCCCGGTCCGAGTTCCATCATCCGTCGCCCGCCAAGCGACAATTCGACCCGGCCTTCCAGCAATACGCCGAAACGCTGCCCGGTACCGCCCTCGCCGACCAGCTTCACGCGCGGCCCCGCCGTACGCCACGAACCGATACGCAACACTTCCCACAGCTCGACATCCTCGAATCCGGTGAAGAACGCTTGCCTGCGCAGCATCGAAAAGCGCAGGGTATCGAGCCGGGCGTCTTCGTCATCGACGATCTTGTAGCGCACAGCCGATAGATCCTTGGCGAATTCCGCGCCGTTCTTGTAGCGCGAGTACAAATCCTTCTCCATGGCCTTGCGGATCACCGCGTTCATTTGCTCGGAAACGTCCGGATTGAGCTGCGCCACCGACGGCGGATCGGTATTGATGATCTTGTAGACCAATTGCGCCGGACTGACAGCGCGGAACGGCAGCCGGCCGGTGAGAAGGTGGAACATCACCACCCCAAGCGAATACAGGTCGGTCTTGTGGCTGAGCGGGTAGTTCTTGACCTGTTCGGGACTCATGTAGGCCGGGGAGCCGACTCCCATGATGAAGGTCGAATCCGCTTCGACCTGTTTGTCGACATTGAGCGCCAGCCCGAAATCGGTGATCCTCACGTCATCGTTTTCGTTTATCAGTATGTTGGCCGGTTTGATGTCCCGATGCACGATACCCTGACGGTAGGCATAGTCGAGCGCCATGCAGCATTTGAAAACGATGCCGATCACGCGCTGCACGGGCAGACGGCGCTCGAAGCCGCAGAATCTTTCCAGGGTCGTGCCCGGGAAATACTCCATGACCACGTAAGCCTGATCGGGTTCGGTCACAACCTCGTAAATACTGATGATGTTGGGGTGATCCAACCGCCGCGCCACGGCCTCCTCCGCCCGCAATAGCTTGAGAAGACGGCGGTTCAGCTTCGATCCGTCGCGGCCTTCGCCGTCGAACCTGATGAGTTTGATCGCAATGGACCGGGACAGCTTCGGGTGCCGGGCTTCATAAACGGTCGCGGTCGCGCCGCGCCCGATCTCGCGCACGACCCGGTATTTGCCGATTATTGCGGGTGCCTGTTCCATCGCATCGGATTCCGTGCGTCGCCCCTCTTGTCGCCATCCATCATGATTTTGCGCATAAGCAAAAACGTACACCGGCGATTCTGGCATGTTTCCGCCGCTGTGCCGCTATTTGTCCGGCCATGGAGAGGAATCCGTCACTCGTCCGGTAGTACACTTTCCCGACACTGTATTTCCCGCACCGTTTCCACGGAGGCCCTGCTTGAGCATCGGCGTCGATTTTCTCGTCCATCCCCGCTGGCTGATCCCGGTCGAACCCGACCGCATCGTACTGGCGCAACACAGCATCGCCGTGCGCGACGGCAACATCGTCGACATCCTGCCCCAAGCCGATGCCCGCGCGCGTTACCGCGCCGCCGCCGATTATGAATTGCCGGGCCATGCCCTGATCCCAGGGCTGGTCAATCTCCATACTCACGCCGCCATGAGCCTGATGCGCGGACTTTCCGACGACTTGCCGCTGGGGCGCTGGCTCGGGGAAGTCATCTGGCCCGCCGAATCCCGCCACATATCGCCCTCTTTCGTCCACGACGGCACCTTGCTTGCCGCCCACGAGATGTTGCGCGGCGGTATCACCACCTGCAACGACATGTATTTTTTCCCCGACGATGCGGCCGGAGCCTTTGCCGAGGCCGGCATGCGCGCCGTCATCGGGGTGATCGTTCTCGATTTCCCCAGCGCCTGGGCGAACGATCCCGACGATTACCTGCGGCGAGGACTCGCCGTCCGCGACAAATGGCATGGGCATCCTCGCATCAGCTTCTCCATCGCCCCGCATGCGCCATACTCGGTCTCCGATGCCGGACTGGAGCGCGCCGCCTACTTTGCCGCCGAACTCGATTTACCGGTACACATCCATATCCACGAAACCGCGGACGAAGTCTCCGGCAGCCTCGCCACCCACGGCGCCCGCCCGCTCGCCCGCCTCGAACGCCTGGGACTCCTCGGCCCCAACCTCACCGCCGTACACGCCGTCCACACCAACGAACACGACCTCGCCCTCCTCACCCACCACGGTTGCAGCGTCGCGCATTGCCCGAGTTCCAACATGAAACTCGCCAGCGGCATCGCCCCGCTGCCCGCCATGCTCCGCCACGGCATCAATGCCGGCCTGGGCACCGACAGCGCCGCGAGCAACAACCGTCTCGATCTTCTCCAGGAAATGCGCCAATGCGCGCTTCTGGCCAAAGTCGGCAGTCTCGACGCCACCGCCGCTCCCGCGCACACGGTACTGCGCATGGCCACGCTCGGCGGCGCGCGCGCCTTGGGGCTGGATAGCGCGATCGGTTCGCTCGAAACCGGCAAGCGCGCCGACTTTTGCGCCATCGCGCTCGATGCGCCCTCCACGAACCCGTGTTTCGACCCGGTATCCCACCTGATCTACGTATGCGGCCGCGAACAAGTGTCGCATGTATGGGTCGATGGCAAAATCCGTGTCCACAATGGTAAAGTTCTGTTGCAAATAAACGACAATGAATTGCTCGCCCTTGCATCACTATGGCAAACTAAGCTTTGTTTAATTTGAGTTGGATTTCTGCTCGTCAGACGCCGTTGAACGACCAGCAAGTTGTTCAACATAGTTTTTGCGGCATTGTCTCGCCCTTCACCACTGAGGAAACCATGACCAAACACAACCAGAAGCTGCTCGCGCTGGCCGCCATTGCCTCGATCGGCCTGTCCGCTTCCACTGCCTTTGCGCAAGATGTCGTCGTCGACGGCCAGGGCGAGATTCCCTATGTGATCGACAGCCGCAATGTCGTCTCCCGCAGCGGGAACGAGCTGTGCTGGCGCACCGGCTATTGGACGCCTGCCGCAGCCGAAACCGCGCCGGCCGGCGAGTTCCCGGTCGGATGCGGATGCGACAGCGACATCGTGCCGAAAGCCAAGTGCGAATCCGCCCCCGTCGTCGCGGAAACAGCGGTCGAACCGACCCCCGTGGAACCGCAGCGCGTCGTCGGCCAGGAAAAGGTCAGGCTGAACGCCGACTTCCTGTTCGACTTCGACCAGGCTCTGCTCAAACCTGATGGCCGTACCGCTCTCGACGACGTTGCCACCCAGGCAAGCCAGCTTCAACTCGAAGTCGTCATCGTCACCGGCCACAGCGACCGCCTCGGTTCCGACGTCTACAACCAGCGCCTCTCCGAACGCCGCGCCGCTGCGGTGAAAAGCTATCTGGTCACGAGAGGCATCGACGCCTCCCGCATCTACACCGAAGGCAAAGGCAAGGCGCAACCCGTAACCGGCAACCAATGCGCCAGCGTCCGGGCGCGCAAGGAACTCATCGAGTGCCTGCAACCGGACCGCCGCGTCGATATCGAAATCATCGGTACCCGGTAATTCCCGGTCGCCCGTTTCCGGAAAGCCCTGCTTCGGCAGGGCTTTTTGTTTTCCGGCATTCCTTCCTTCCAACAACAATCGCCGCCCGCGCCGGGCGCTGCACGCGATCCGCCGCAATCCATCCTCATCGTCCTTTTCCCGCCATGACCACACCCAATGCCGACCCTGCCGAACTGCAAAAATTCAGCGACCTCGCCCACCGCTGGTGGGATATCGATTCCGAATTCAAACCCCTGCACGAAATCAACCCCTTGCGCCTCGACTGGATCGACAGCCTGGCGGCGCTTGCCGGCAAAAACGTACTCGACATCGGCTGTGGCGGCGGTGTGCTGGCCGAAGGCATGGCCGCGCGCGGCGCAAACGTCACCGGTATAGATCTGTCCGAAAAAGCACTCAGCGTCGCGCGTCTGCATCTATTTGAAAGCGGGCTGGAAATAGACTACCGCCACGTTGCCGCCGAGGATTTCGCCGAAACGCAAGCAGGTCGATTCGACATCGTCACCTGCATGGAAATGCTCGAACACGTCCCCGATCCCGCCAGCACCGTTGCCGCCTGCGCGCGCCTGGTACGGCCCGGCGGACATGTATTTTTCGCTACGCTGAACCGCAACCCGAAGTCCTATCTTTTCGCCATCATCGGCGCCGAATACATGCTCAAGCTGCTGCCGCGCGGCACGCACGACTACGCCCGCTTCATCAAGCCTTCCGAACTCGCCGGTTTTTGCCGTGCCGCCGGACTTGCCCCCGCCGCCATGAGCGGACTTTCATACAACCCCGTGAGCCGCGCCTATCGCCTGGGCCGGGACACATCGGTCAATTACATGATGCAGACCGCGCGCGGCGTTTGAACCGGAACGCAATCTCAGGCCCCCCAGACCGTAATCTCCCGCTCCCCCTGCTTTTCTTCCCGCCGCCAAATCTTCTCGTCCCAGGGCTTGTCCGAGGCGCGGTCGAAGATCACCAGATGCGCTTCGTCCGCGCCGACGCGGCTAGCATAGTCGGCGGTCTGTTCCAGCCCTTGCCCGATGACCGTCTCCAGCTTGCCGCGCAGAATCTTGAGTTCGATCACGATACGCTGCATGGGGCCGTATAACCCCCGCGATTCATCGAGCGGCCATTCGATGAAAAGATCGGTACGACGCCTGCCCAGTCCGTATTCCCGATTGATTCGCCCGCCGCCATTGACGATGCGTTGCAGGAATGCCTGCATGAGCAACTGCGGGCCTGCCTCCCTGTAATCGAAGCGTTCGATCCATGCCTCCACGTTCTCGCGGAAGAATTGCTGGAAGGCCGCAAGCAGCTTGGGCACGTCGAGCCGGTGCCCGGAGGCGACATACCATTCCTGTTCCTGGTTGGCGATACCGATCTGCGCGGCCCAGGTCAATTCGCGCGGAATGACTTCTCGGTAAATACGATTGCCGATCCGCACGCCTGGCCGGGTGCAAATCAATCCCAGGTCGGCAACGTATTCGTAATCGTGCGGCGAAATATTGAGATCCTCCTGTTCGCCAGCCAGCAAGGCGGCGATGACCGAGTGCACGCGCGGTTCCCGGAGCTTGTCGATCAACTGATCGAGATGCGTGGCGCGGGAGTGAATGAGCCGCTCGCGCGCTTCCTTGTAATCGGCCAGGGCGATGGGCTGGCCGCGATCGCGCTTCTCGCGCAGTTCCCAAGTCAATTCATAGCCCAGCGCATTGACCAGCCACGGCTGCCCGGCGGTGTCCTCCCACAATTCGGGGAAAATGGCTTCGTCGAACGCCTGTCCGGTCGCTTCCGTGTGCTGCAACCACAGCGCCTTGACTTCTTCGGGCGAAAAATTGCCCATGCGCAGGGATTTGGCCTTGATATTGAAGGCGCTCCCGCCCGTAATCACTTCGCCGTCGCCCCGGTGAATCCGGTAATCGCGCACATCGCGCACGCCGCATAGCACGATGCTTTGCGGAAAGGCTCGCGGACGCTGGGCGTAGCCGGCGCGTATCTGGCGCAGCAGGGAAATCAGCGTATCGCCCACCAGCGCGTCGACTTCGTCGAGAAACAGCACGGCAGGCCGAGTGGAAATACCCGCCCAATGTTCCAACAACAAGAAAAACTGGCTCTCCGCCGGCAAGTTTCGCCCTTCCTGCCGATACCAGTCCGCCGCCGGGCTGGACAGATAGCGCGCCAGCGAACTGGCGACGGCCTGGCTCGCGGCGGGAATCCCCCGCGCCGCATCGCCCCTCGCCGCCTGCGCGGCCTCGATGTTGGCGTAGGCGCAGGCATATGTCCCTTCCCCGTTCAGCGCCGCCATCATCGCCAGGAGCGTGCTGGTCTTGCCCGTCTGGCGCGGCGCATGGAGGACGAAATAGCGTTGTCCGGCGATCAAGCGGCGTATCTCGGCCCAGTCGAGACGGGTGAGCGGGTCGATGTAGTAGTGGTTCTCCGACTGGATGGGGCCGGCATTGTTGAAAAAACGTTCCATGGCAAGCTTTCCTGGAAGGGCGCGTGGCGGCAAGGTTATCACCGTAACGCAGCGGCGACGCCAAGCCCCCGCCATTCATGGCGTGACGGCAATAGCACGGGCGCCCGGCTTCGATAGCACATGGCGTCCCGTCATCTGCAATCTTTATGCCATAATTCGTTTTTTACCCTCCAAAGAAACGGAACAAATCATGGACGACAACAAGGCCAAGGCACTCGCAGCCGCCCTGACACAGATCGAAAAGCAATTCGGCAAAGGCTCGATCATGCGCATGGGCGACGACAGCGTCGAGCGCGATATTCAAACCGTATCGACGGGGTCGCTCGGGCTGGACATCGCGCTCGGGCTGGGCGGATTGCCGCGCGGGCGGGTCGTCGAAATCTACGGGCCGGAATCCTCCGGCAAAACCACCCTCACCCTCCAGGTGATCGCCGAAATGCAGAAACTCGGCGGTACGGCGGCTTTCATCGACGCCGAACATGCGCTCGACGCCGGTTACGCCGAAAAACTCGGCGTCAAGGTCGCCGACCTCTTGATTTCGCAGCCCGATACCGGCGAACAGGCGCTGGAGATCGCCGATATGCTGGTACGCTCGGGCGGCGTGGATATCGTCGTCATCGACTCCGTGGCGGCGCTCACGCCCAGGGCCGAAATCGAGGGCGAAATGGGCGACCAGCTCCCCGGCCTGCAAGCCCGCCTGATGAGCCAGGCGCTCCGCAAGCTCACCGCCAATATCAAACGCACCAACACCCTGGTGATTTTCATCAACCAGATCCGGATGAAAATCGGCGTCATGTTCGGCAACCCCGAAACCACCACGGGCGGCAACGCGCTCAAGTTTTACTCCTCGGTGCGCATGGACATCCGCCGCACTGGCGCAATCAAAAAGTCCGACGAAGTCATCGGTTCCGAAACCAAGGTCAAGGTAGTCAAGAACAAGGTTTCCCCGCCGTTCAAGGAAGCGCATTTCGACATTCTTTACGGCGAGGGCATTTCACGCGAAGGCGAAATCATCGACCTCGGCGTCGTGCACGGCATCGTCGACAAATCGGGAGCCTGGTATTCCTACAAGGGCGACAAGATCGGCCAGGGCAAGGACAACGCGCGCGAATTCCTGCGCAACAATCCGGCGCTGGCGCGCGAAATCGAGAACAGGGTGCGCACCGCCGCCGGGCTGCCGGAACTGCCCGCCGCCGCGCCGCCGCAGGCCGATGCCGCCTGAATCCGCCTCGCCGCGGCCTTCCATGACCGGACCGAGCCTGCGCGAACGCGCCTTGCGCTACCTTGCCCGGCGCGACCATAGCCGCGCCGAACTGGCGCGCAAGCTCGCGCCGCACGGCAGCGCCGGGGAAGTCGAAGCCATGCTCGACCGCATGGAAGAACTGTCGCTCCAGTCCGACGCGCGCATGGCCGCGAACTGGGTGCGCGGCCACGCCGGACGCTTCGGTCGCGCCCGTCTGCAAAGCGAGCTGGCGCATCGCGGCGTACCGCCCGAACTGATCGAAGAAGCACTGGCCGGCAACGACGCGGCCAGCGAACTCGAACGCGCGCGCGCGGTATGGCAGGCAAAATTCCACGCCGCCCCCGCCGACGCCCGCGAATGGGCGCGTCAGGCGCGTTTCCTGCATGCGCGCGGTTTCACCGCCGAACTCATCCGCGCCGTACTCCGCGAAGAACCCGAAAACGCGAGAGAAACCTCCCGATGAGCCTGTTGCAAGCAAATGGCCTCTGCAAGCGTTACAAAGCGCGCACCGTGGTGCACGATGTCTCGTTCGAGGTCGGCTCCGGCGAAGTCGTGGGCCTGCTCGGCCCCAACGGCGCGGGCAAGACCACCTGCTTCTACATGATCGTCGGCCTCGCGCGCAGCGACGGCGGCGAAATCTCGCTTGACGGCGCGCGCCTCACCCACTTGCCGATCCATGCCCGCGCCCGCCTCGGCCTGTCCTACCTGCCGCAAGAAATGAGCGTGTTCCGGAAGCTCACCGTGGCCGAAAACATCCGCGCCGTGCTTGAACTCCAGGGCATGGAAGATATACAAATCGCCCAACGCCTCGACGAACTGCTCGTCGAACTCGGCATCTCGCATCTGCGCGACAATACCGCAATTTCACTCTCCGGCGGCGAGCGGCGACGCTGCGAAATCGCGCGGGCGCTCGCTACATCGCCGCGCCTCATCCTGCTCGACGAGCCGTTCGCCGGCGTCGATCCGATCGCAGTGCTCGATATCCAGAAAATCATCCGCTTTCTCAAGGAACGCGACATCGGCGTCCTGATTACCGACCACAACGTGCGCGAAACGCTCGGCATCTGCGATCACGCCACCATCATCAGCGAAGGCCGGGTGCTCGCTGGCGGCCCCCCTGCCGACATCATCGCCAACGAGCAGGTTCGCCGGGTCTATCTCGGCGAGCACTTCCAGATCTGAGGCGTCATCGCGCATGAAACCGACGCTCCAGCTCAAGCTCTCGCAACACCTGACGCTGACGCCGCAATTGCAGCAGTCGATCAAGCTGTTGCAGCTATCGACATTGGAACTCAACCAGGAAATCGAGCGCCTTCTCCTGGAAAACCCGATGCTCGAACGCAACGAGCCAGGCATGAACGAATTCGCCTCCGCCGCCTCGCCTGGCTCCGACGACAAGGAAAACCGGGACGAGAACGGCGGCGAAAACCCCGCCGAGCCTGCCACGGACGACCGAACCCCCTACGAGGAAGGCATCGACTGGTCGAACACAGACAAAGGCGCCAGCAGCAAAAGCGACGACGACGACACCGACTTCCACGAAATCCAGGCCGCAAGCGCCACCTTGCGCGACCATCTCGATACCCAGGTGGCGCTGTCGCCGCTCTCCGACCGCGACCGCATGCTGGTGCGCTTTCTCATCGAAGCCCTCGACGACGACGGCTACCTGCACCAAAGCCTCGAAGACCTGTTTGAACTCTTGCCGCCGGAACTCGGCTTCGAGCCGGACGATCTCGCCATCGCGCTGCACTACGTACAACAACTCGAACCGGCGGGCATCGGCGCGCGTTCGCCGCAAGAATGCCTCGGGTTGCAACTGCGCGCCCTGCCCGCCTCGCCCACGCGCGACCTGGCGCTCACCGTCGTCGAACAACACATCGAACTGCTGGCCGAACGCAATTTCGCCCAGATCAAGCGCCTGGCCCATTGCAACGACGACGCCTTGCGCGAAGCGCAAATGCTCATCCGCAGCCTCGACCCTCATCCCGGCTCCCGCCATTCAGGCGAAGAAACCCGCTACGTGCTGCCCGACGTGGCAGTGCGCAAAATCCGTGGACGCTGGACGGCGCTTCTCAACCACGAAGCCATGCCGAGGCTGCGCATCAACCAGCTGTACGCCAGCCTGCTGCGGCAAAACCGGTACCGGGGCAACGGCCTTGCCGGACAATTGCAGGAGGCGCGCTGGCTCATCAAAAATGTTCAGCAAAGATTCGACACAATTCTCCGCGTCTCGCAAGCCATCGTTGACCAGCAGCGGCAGTTCTTCGATCATGGAGAGGTGGCCATGAGGCCGCTAACACTTCGGGAGATTGCAAACCAACTTGAATTGCACGAATCCACCGTGTCGCGCGTGACCACGCAAAAATACATGGCCACGCCTCGCGGCGTATTCGAACTCAAGTACTTTTTCGGTAGCCACGTGGCAACCGACACAGGCGGGGCGGCTTCCTCGACCGCGATTCGCGCTCTGATCCGGCAACTGATCGAGGCCGAAGACAGGAAAAAACCACTGCCCGACGTCAAGATCGCCGATCTTTTGGGCCAGCAGGGAATCGTGGTTGCGCGGCGCACCGTCGCCAAATATCGCGAGGCGCTCAACATTCCCCCCGTCAGCCTGCGTAAAACGCTTTAATCATAAGAGAGGAGTTAGCATGAATCTCAACATCACCGGGCATCATGTCGAAGTAACCGAAGCCATCCGCGGCTACACCGCCGAAAAGCTCGACCGTGTCGTGCGTCATTTCGACAATGTCACCAGTGTTAACGTGATTCTGTCCATCAACAAGCTCAACCAAAGAGCCGAGGCCACCGTTCACGTGCGCGGCAAGGACATCCACGTCGAAAGCGTCGATACCGACCTGTACGCCGCCATCGACGCACTCGCCGACAAGCTCGACCGGCAGTTACAAAAATACAAACAAAAAAGCGCCGAGCACAACCACGACTCGCACAAGTTCGCGGTCGAACGCTGATACCTTTCCCAGTTAGCCAACACCACGGCGGTCGCCCATGCGACCGCCCGTGCGAGCCAATACATCATGAGTCTTATCGCTCCCCTCCTGCCACTTGCCAACGTCGTGGCCAGCCTCGACGCCAGCAGCAAAAAGCGCGTCTTTGAAGAAGCCGGCCTCTTGTTTGAAACACAATTGGGCATAGGCCGCGACATCATATTCGACAAACTTTTCGCCCGGGAACGCCTAGGCTCCACCGGGCTTGGTCAAGGCATCGCCATTCCGCACAGCCGCATCGCGGGGCTGGCCGAAGCGGCGGGCGCTTTCATCCGCCTCGCGGCCCCGATTCCGTTCGACGCCCTCGACGGACGCCCCGTGAGCCTTGCTTTCGTTCTGCTGGTTCCCGAAGAAGCCAACGACACCCACCTCCAGCTTCTTTCGGAACTGGCGAGAATGTTCAGCGACCGCGCTTTCCGCGAACAATTGCTCGCCGCCCCCGATGCCGCGGCGCTTCACGCGCTGCTGACCGGCTGGCAAGGCAACCCGGAAAACAGCGGCGGCGGCGCGACCTGATATCCCTTCAGAATCGCGCGGACACGCTCATCCCTGTGAAAGCATCTCCCGACGGATGAACCGGCTTTTGCTCGTCATTCCCGGCCTGCTCTGGCCCTCCCCGCAAACCCATCGTCCCGCGCGGGACGTGCCGCTTGCGGCGCTTTCCCGCCTGCTCGGATATGGACGGCGGCGCATCGAAGCCTTCGCGCGCCCCGAATGCCTGCTGGCGCGGCTTTTCGGCGTCGATGACGAAATGCCGCCGCTGGCCGCCCTGCGGCGGCTTGGCGAAAATGACAATGACAGCATCCCGCCCGCGCCTGCTTCCCGCGCCGGCGACGAAACGCACTGGCTCTGCGCCGATCCGGTGAACCTGTTCCTCACGCGCGAACACCTGCTGCTCGGAGACTTCACCGGCGACGAAATCGATGCTGCCGAAGCCGCCGCCCTGAACACCGCGCTCAACCATGATTTCTCCGGTCTCGGCCAATTTTCCGCCGTCACGCCGACGCGCTGGTATCTGCGCCTCGACCACCCGCCCACGGCGCGCTTTTCCCCGCTGCACGATGTCGCTGGCCGCCCGGTCCAAGACTTCCTCCCCGAAGGAGACGAGGCCAGCGCCCGCCATTGGCGGCACATCCTGAACGAAATCCAGATCGCGCTCCACAACCACCCGGTGAACAAAGCGCGCGAAACCGCCGGGCGGCGCACGATCAACAGCCTGTGGTTCTGGGGCGCAAGCGCGCGACCCGCGCTGGACACCGCGCCGCGCGCGCCGCGCCCGGCGATACAAACCCTCGACCCCATGGCCCGCGGACTGGCGCGCGCTGCCGGTATCGAACCCGGCCCCCCGAACGTAGACGCGGCATTGCGCGCCAGCACGCTGCTCACGCTCGATACCCTCGCCGCTCCCGCCCGCCATCTCGACCTCGCCGCCTGGCAGGCGGCGCTCGCCACGCTGGAAAACGACTGGTTCGCCCCCATCGCAAAGGCGCTCGACGCCAGCGTCCTGCATCGGCTTGAACTGCTGGCGCCTGGCGACCGTCACAGCCTTTCCCTCACGGTCGACCGCCGCGCGCGCTGGCGCTTCTGGCGCAAACCCCTGCCCCTGGACGAAGTGCACGCCACAAACGCTTCTCCCCCCCCGGCCTCCGGACAAGATACACAATGAGCGTCATTCACCCCCGCGACATCCCGGCGCGCGCCTTCTCCGTCCTCACATCCGCCGGTCTGCATCCCCTGCTTGCCCGCCTTTTCGCCGCGCGCGGCATTTCCGACACCATCGGACTCGACCTCTCGCTCAAAGCCCTGCTGCCCCCGGCAGCCCTCACCGGCGCAAACGAAGCCGCGCAACTGCTGGCCGACGCCATCGAAAGCGGCGCCCGCATGGTCATCGTCGCCGACTACGACTGCGACGGCGCCACCGCCTGCGCGGTCGGCGTGCGGGCGCTGCGGGCCTTCGGCGCCGACGTGCACTATCTGGTGCCCAACCGCTTCACTCTCGGCTACGGCCTGACCCCGCCGATGGTGGAACTTGCCGCCCATCTCTCGCCTGAAGTGCTCATCACCGTCGACAACGGCATTGCCAGCCTCGAAGGCGTGGCGGCAGCGCGCGAGCGCGGCATGAGCACGATCATCACCGACCACCATCTGCCCGACGCGGCGCTGCCCGAGGCGGATGTGATCGTCAACCCCAATCAGCCCGGCTGCGGCTTCCCGAGCAAGGCATTGGCCGGTGTAGGTGTAATGTTCTACGTCATGCTGGCGCTGCGGGCCGAACTGCGCGAGCGCGGCGCATTCGCCGCCGGGCGCGAACCCAGGCTCGCCGATCTGCTCGACCTCGTCGCCCTTGGCACCGTGGCCGACGTAGTGAAGCTCGACCACAACAACCGCATCCTCGTCGCACAAGGCTTGCAGCGCATGCGCGCCAACTGCATGCAGCCTGGCATCCGGGCCTTGTTCGCTGTGGCCCGGCGCGACGCCGCCCGGGCGACTGCCTTCGATCTCGGCTTCGCCCTGGGTCCCCGCCTCAACGCAGCCGGGCGACTCGACGACATGAGCCTGGGCATAGAATGTCTCGTCACCGACGACGAAGTCCACGCCCGCGCCCTCGCGTGCAAACTCGAACAACTCAACGACGAACGGCGCGAAATCGAAGCCGGCATGCAAGAAACCGCGCGCCAATACATCGAAAGCATCGACACCGACGAGCACGCTGGCATCACCCTGTTCGAGCCGGACTGGCATCTCGGCATAGTCGGGCTGATCGCGGGCCGCATCCGCGAAAAACTGCATCGCCCCGCGATTGCCTTCGCTCCCGGCCAGGACGGCGAACTGAGAGGCTCCGGGCGCTCGATTCCCGGCCTGCACCTGCGCGACGCGCTCGAACTCATCGCCCGCCGCACGCCCGGCCTCGTGCTGCGCTTCGGCGGCCATGCCATGGCCGCCGGTCTCAGCATCCGCGAAGAAAAACTTCCGGATTTCCGCGCCGCCTTCGAGCAAACCGCCGCCAGCCTGCTCGAACCCGCCGACCTGCAACGGCGCATCGATACCGACGGCGCGCTCGACGCCGTCGACATCACCCTCGATGTAGCCCGCTTGCTGGAGCGCGAAGTCTGGGGACAAAGCTTTCCCGCCCCGGTGTTCGACAACATCTTCCGCGTCGAACGACAACGCGTTCTCAAGGACCGGCATCTCAAACTCGAACTCTCGCTCGGCGGTGCGCGATTCGACGCCATCCGCTTCAACCACACCGAACGCGCACCCGACGCCCTCCGCGCCGTCTACCGGCTGGACATCAACGAATTCCGGGGGTTATCGAACGTGCAATTGATGCTGGAACACTTCGAGGCGGCTTGAGCAAACGCATCGCGGCATCGGGTTCCCTCCGCCGCAGCTTCGGTCAGGCACGCGCCAGCAACGAACTCAGTCGGATCGCGGCGCAGACAGGGCAACGCCGCTACCTACCGCAGCGCGCAGATTGTCATACGCCCGCGCCGCCAAGCTCGTTATGGAAGTGAACCGTGCGAAACAGCGGATCCCGTGCAGCGAAATGCTCCAACACGGCACTCCGCCGCGCGTTGTAGACATCGTCTGGCACGAAGGCGTACTCGCGACGGATCTGGCCTTCGTACTCTGCAAAGCGCGCCGACGGCGCACCGAGGATGCCAATGTCCGAGGACAGCGTTCGCCGGATCGTGGAAGAAATCGCTGCAATCTCCCACAAGACGCGCCAGGAGCGCGCCGATTTCCTGCGCCGTTTCTTCCGCGACTTGAAGCAGAAGGCTGGTTTCAAGACAGTAGCTGATCTTTCAGACTTTTCGGCAGGGTCTTAATGATTTAGGTGTTCACTCTCGATTGTCCATATCTCGTCGTTGCGCTGGAGGCGCGCGCAATGCCATTGCAGATCAGCCCCACCCCGAAACGGTTCCGGCAAACATAGATAAAAATTTTTGCAATACAAAACAAAATACTCATATAGCGCGAGACGACATATACGCTATACTAGGACATTCGGTTACGCGCAGACCGGCAAAGGGCCGGTTGTTTCAGATGCGGGAAACTAGCGGAGAAAACGGCATGGATATAGACGACGTCAGTAGCGCGGACGACCTGTTTTCGGCGCTCGTCCTGTCGATATTCATGACTTCGCTCTTGATTGCGCCTGTCATCATCGCCATGGGTCATGCGACAGCCATGCGGAAAATGTTGAGCGAATACTGACGGCAAGGCGGGGCATTCGATTCCCCCGCGTAAGCATCGGGACGCCTGCGGGCGCCCCGGCCCATTACAGTCAGGCCCATGTATTGACGACACTGCCCGCCGCGCCGGGCGCGGGCGCTGCCGGAACGGCCTGGACGAGCGCCAGCGCTCCCGCCGCCTGGATGTCGATGGCTTTCTTGAGCACGCTCAACCCAACCGCGTTTTGCGTCTGTGCAGCGGTATTGGCGCTGGCGGCGGCGACGGAAGCAACGTTCATGTGATCTCCTTGTACATTCGCGCACCCAACGCGCGGGCGGCAATGCATGCTTTTACGGCAAACGCGCCGGAAGCTTTACGCCTCGGCGGCCCAATCGGTCACGCACGGAAGATATCAATCACGAAAGTTGCCGAACTGGAGCGGAAAATCGGCGACGTTTTTCTTTACCAAGGCGATGGCTTCCTGCAAGACATCGCGCTTGGCGCCCGAGACGCGCACGGCATCGCCCTGGATGGCGGCCTGTACTTTGAGCTTGGCATCCTTGAGGAGACGGACGATTTTCTTCGCCAGTTCCTGCTCGATGCCGACCCGCACGCGCACGTCCTGCTTGATCTTGTTGCCGGAGACTTTTTGCAGATCGCCGTAGTCGAGGCAGCGCACGTCGACTTTTTTCGCGGTCATTTCCGGCAGCAGGATGTCCTTCATCTGCCCAAGCTGGAAATCGCTGTCGCCATGCAAGGTGAGCAATTTATCGTTTTGTTCGACGCGGGCATCCGTCCCCTTGAAGTCGTAGCGGTTACCGATTTTACGATTGGCCACGTCGACCGCGTTCCGGAGAGCGGCGAGATCGACTTCGGAAAGGATATCGAAGGAAGGCATGGGACAGTCTCCGTGCGCATTCAGCCATAACGGCCATCTATTGTCCGCGCTTGCCGCGCGCGTTGGCGGCGATACGCATCCGCAGGGCGTTCAGGCGGATGAAGCCTTCGGCGTCCGCCTGGTTGTACGCGCCCCGGTCGTCCTCGAAGGTGGCGATGGCCGGGTCGAACAGGGAATCGGTCTTGGAGTCGCGCGCGACGACGATGACGTTGCCCTTGTAGAGCTTGATCCGCGCCCAGCCGTTGACGGTTTGCTGCGTATGGTCGATGAGGGCTTGCAGGGCGCGCCGCTCCGGCCCCCACCAGTAGCCGTTGTAGATCAGGCAGGCATAGCGCGCGAGAAGTTCGTCCTTGAGGTGGGCCACTTCGCGGTCGAGGGTGATGGATTCGATGGCGCGATGCGCGCGCAGGAGGATCGTGCCGCCGGGGGTTTCGTAGCAGCCGCGGCTTTTCATGCCGACGTAACGGTTTTCCACAAGGTCGAGGCGGCCTATGCCGTGCTTGCCGCCCAGTTCGTTGAGCCTGGCAAGCAGTTCGTGGGCCTTGAGCCGTTTGCCGTCGATGGCGACGAGGTCGCCCCCGGCGAATTCGAGGTCGATGTATTCGGCCTCGCCAGGGGCTTTTTCCGGTGAAACCGTCCAGCGCCACATGCTTTCCTCGGCTTCGGCGGCAGGGTTTTCGAGGTGACGGCCTTCGTAGGAGATGTGCAGCAGGTTGGCGTCCATCGAATAAGGGGAACCGCCTTCGCGGTGTTTGCGTTCGATGGGAATGCCATGTTTTTCAGCGTAGGCAAGAAGTTTTTCGCGCGAGAGCAAATCCCATTCGCGCCACGGGGCAATGACTTTTACCCCCGGCATCAGGGCGTAATAACCCAGTTCAAAGCGCACCTGGTCGTTACCCTTGCCGGTCGCGCCGTGCGAGACGGCATCCGCACCGGTGGCGCGGGCGATTTCGATCTGGCGTTTGGCGATGAGCGGACGGGCGATGGAGGTGCCGAGCAGATATTCGCCTTCGTAGAGGGCGTTGCAACGGAACATCGGGAAGACGAAATCGCGCACGAATTCTTCGCGCAAGTCGTCGATGAAGATGTTTTCGGGCTTGATGCTGAACTGGAGGGCTTTTTGCCGCGCGGGTTCCAGTTCTTCGCCCTGGCCGAGATCGGCGGTGAAGGTGACGACCTCGCATCGGTAGGTGTCCTGCAACCATTTGAGGATTACCGAGGTATCCAGCCCGCCCGAGTAGGCGAGCACCGCTTTTTTGACATCGCTCATCGTTGTCTTCGCTTTCAGCTTTCGGTTGAACAGTAGCTTCCGCCGCGCCGGACGGCAGCGCCGGTGTTTTCGTCGACGCGGCCCAGCACGAGGTATTCCATCAACGCCTTTTGGGCGTGCAGGCGGTTTTCGGCTTCGTCCCATACGACCGATTGCGGGCCGTCGATGACGCCCGCCGTGACTTCTTCGCCGCGATGCGCGGGCAGGCAGTGCATGAACACCGCATCGGGCGCGGCCACGGCCATCATTGCCTCGTCCACGCGCCAGTTGGCGAAGGCTTTCATGCGCGCTTCGTTTTCGGCCTCGAAGCCCATGGATGTCCATACGTCGGTGGTGACGAGGTGCGCGCCCCGGCAGGCATCCATCGGGTCGTCGAACAGTCCGTAGTGGGCATCGCCGGCAAGGCCGATTTTTTCCGGCTGGACGCCGTAGCCCGGCGGGGTCGACACATGCACCCGGAAACCCAGCGCCTCGGCGGCCTGGAGCCAGGTATTGCACATGTTGTTAGCATCGCCCACCCAAGCGACGGTCTTGCCCTGGATCGGGCCGCGATGTTCGATGAAGGTGAAGATGTCGGCGAGCGCCTGGCAGGGATGGAGGTCGTCGGTAAGGCCGTTGATGAGCGGCACCCGCGATTTGGCGGCGAAGCGTTCGACGACGCTTTGCTCGAAGGTGCGGATCATCACGATATCGCTCATGCGCGAGATGACTTGCGCCGAATCTTCGATCGGCTCGCCGCGCCCGAGTTGGGAGTCGCGCGTATTGAGATAGATGGCCGAACCGCCGAGTTGCTGCATGCCCGCCTCGAACGAGAGCCGCGTGCGCGTGCTCGCTTTCTCGAAGATCATGACGAGGGTACGGTCGAACAGAGGATGGTAAGGCTCGTAGCGCCTGAATTTATCCTTGATCCAGCGTGCGCGCCGGAAAAGGTAGTCGTATTCCTCGGCGCTGAAATCCTTGAATTGCAGATAGTGCCTGGGAGAAGTCATTGGCGATACTCTTTGTTGTGGCCGTCATTGAGACAGAAAATCGCAAATCAGCGGCGCGACCCCGTTGACCAGGGTACTGACGTCATCGTTGCCGAAGATGAGCGCCGGCAGCAGACGTATGACGTTGCCTGCGGTAACGTTGATGAGAAAACCGGCTTCGAGCGCACGCGCGACCAATTCACCGCACGGACGGTCGAGTTCGATGCCAACCATCAGCCCGCGCCCACGGATGTCCACGATGCCCGGAACCGAGGCGAGCGCCCCGGCGAATCCTTCGCGGATCGCATCGCCCATGCGCAATGCGTTGTCGAGCAGTTTCGATCCGGCAATGACATCGAGCGTGACGAGTCCGGCGGCGCAGGCGAGCGGATTGCCGCCAAAGGTGGAACCATGGTTGCCCGGCTGGAAAAGCCCGGCGGCCAGCCCGGCGGCGACACACGCGCCGATCGGCATGCCCGACCCCAGCCCTTTCGCCAGCGTCATCACGTCGGGACGGACGCCCGCATGCTGCCAGCCGAACCATTTGCCGGTACGCCCGGTGCCGCACTGCACTTCGTCGCAGATCAGCAGCCAGCCCTGCACATCGCACAGCGCGCGCAGTTCGCGCAAATAACTGTCGTCGACGAGATGGACGCCCCCTTCGCCCTGGAGGATTTCCAGCATCACCGCCACCACGTCGCGGTTGCGCGCGGCGACCTGGCGCAGCGCGTCCATGTCTCCATGCGGCACACGCAAGAAACCCGGCACCAGCGGCTCGAATCCCGCTTGCGCCTTGCGGTTGGCGGTCGCCGAGAGCGTGGCCAGCGAACGCCCGTGAAAGGCATGCTCCATGACGACGATCGTCGGCAGGTCGACGCCTTTTCTCTTGTGTCCGTAAAACCGCGCGAGCTTGATTGCCGCCTCGTTGGCTTCCAGCCCGGAATTGCAGAAAAACACCTCATCCATGCCGGAGATTTCCGCCAGCCGGTCGGCGAGTTTTTCCTGCAAGGGAATGCGGTAGAGATTGGAGGTATGCATCAATCTGCCGGCCTGTGCGGAGATCGCCTCCACCAGACGCGGATGATTGTGTCCCAGCGTCGTCACCGCAATACCCGAGAGCGCATCGAGATAGCGTTTGCCGGCCTCGTCGAAAAGCCAGACGCCCTCGCCATGCGTGAAAGCCGCCGGCAGGCGGGCATAGGTGTTCATGACATGGGAAACAGGCATCTATCTGTCGCTCCGCAAAATGCGCGCGGCGGCATGGGCCGCCGCGCGTGGCAAAAGGATCGATTCTAAGCCCAAGCTCGCTACATGTACAGAAAGCGAAAACAATCGCACAAGCGATCCAGATTTTTCCGGTACGGCATCCAACCCATTGCCTGTACGCCCCGCGCATCTTCTGGCCGATGCGCAACCGCAGCAGCAGCCCCGGCGCGGGCGGTTTATTTACGCCGCGCCATGATATTTGCCTGAATGACCCTCCGAAAAGCGCGGGTATGATCTCATCGTAAAGACAAATCGGGCATGAAACCGCCGCATTCCGGGAGAGACGCATGAAAAAGAACCTGCCTGTCAGCCAGCATGAAGTGCCGCTGCCCGCCGGACGCTACATCGTTTCCAGAACCGATCTGAAAGGCGTCGTCACCTATGTCAACGATACATTCATCGAATTGAGCGGCTTTTCCAGGGAAGAACTTCTCGGCCACAGCCACAATGTCGTCCGCCATCCCGACATGCCGCCGCAGGCGTTCGCCCAGTTATGGGAAACGATCAAGTCCGGGCTGTCATGGCGGGGCGTGGTCAAGAATCGTTGCAAGAACGGCGATCACTACTGGGTCAAAGCCCTGATCGTGCCGGTCAAGAAAGACAAGCAGACCGTCGGCTACATGTCCGTGCGCACCACGCCCACGCGGCAGGATATCCGGGAAGGCGAAACGCTTTACACGCATCTGGCGGCAAGCGGCGAAAACCTGCCGTCGCTCGCCGCCCGCCACCCGCCTTCCCTGCGCTTTCGTCTGATAGGGCTGGCGGCCCTGCTGGTGTTTCTGCAACTTGCCGCCACTGCGCTGGAAATCCTGGGCAGCCAGGCGGGCATATGGACGGGACACATCCTGGGCGCCGTCGGCGTGCTCGCCGGGCTTTTGCTCATCCATTGGCAAAAGCAAACCCTGGACGGCGTGGCGCACGCGACAAAAATCATGGACCGGATCGCGCAAGGCTTCCTGGGCGACGACATTCCGGCGCGGCATTCCGATGAACTGGGCAAGATGTACGAAGCCATGACGACCATGCAGGCACATCTGAAAGTGATGCTCGCGGAAATCAGCGAAGTCGGCGAACGGGTGCGGTTCGACTGCGACCTGCTCGGAAAGGCCATGGGCGTCATTCACCAGCAGTCTTCACAGCAATCCGAATCCGTACACCACATCGCCGCCAACGTCGAACAACTGCAAGGCGACGCGCGGACGATGGCCGAGGGCGCGGATGAAACGGCGCGGGCGGTGGAAGCCTCCCGCGAAACACTCGCCGATGTCATCGCGCGCATGCGGGAAAGCCGGGAAGCCTCCCGCCGCGTTGTCAACACGGTTGAAGACGCGGGCAAGATCATGGCGCAGCTTTCCATGTCCATCGGCCAGATTGGCGCGGTTTCCGGCGGTATCCGGGAAATTGCCGATCAGACCAACCTGCTCGCCCTGAACGCCGCAATCGAAGCCGCCCGCGCGGGTGAATCCGGACGCGGTTTCGCGGTCGTCGCCGACGAAGTCAAAAAACTCGCCGAGCGCGCGGGCAGCCAAACCGGCGAAATCGGCCGCATCGTGGACGTCATCCAGTCCGTTACCCAGGAAGCCCTGAAAGCCATGGCGCAGACGGGCCGGGAAGTCACGGCGGCGGAACAGGCGCTCAACCATTCCGAAACGGGCCTGGCACGAGTGGAAGAAAAAGAAGGCGTCATCAACGACATGGCCCGCCACATCGCGCAGTCGGCGGCGGCGGAATCCGCCTCCACCGAAGGCATTGCCACGCACCTCGCCCACATCCTGGAAAGCGCCGAAGGCAACGTGACACATCTGGAAAACGCACGCCAGCAAGCCGTCAGCCTCGCCCACGTCGCGGATACCCTGGGCGCGCAGATGGCCTTCTTCCACTTCAATCTTTGAAAAGCGGCGAACGCGCCGGCCCCCCGCCCCGATACTGAGCCTGCCCCCTAAAAACGGACGCCAAGATGTGCACGGCGCGCGGCTTTTCGGCAAATGTCCCGCTCGACGAATTCGCGTTCCACCGGGACAGCCGCGCCATCGCCGAGGGCACGCCAAGCAACACACTATATATTGTACCTTTCCTCTACCCACATACCGCATATTGTGCAACACCCTTGACAGCCGCTATCTTGCGGTCCTAGACTTGCGCTTCGTGACGGTCAAGGGAATCCGGTTCGGCGCTCACCCGCCGCTTCATTCCGGAGCTGCCCCCGCAACTGTAGCCGGCGAGCTTCGCGCCCCATCGCGCCACTGGATGTTTTCCGGGAAGGCGGGCGCGGGCGGCGACCCGGAAGCCAGGAGACCTGCCGTTGCTTTCTTTTTTGTCCGATGGAGCGGGGCGCTTCCGGGGGCGATGATGGCCGCGCCTGTTCCGCATCCCGCGGAACGCCGGCCCCGCGTCTTCCGGTTTTCCCCAACCCGTCGCCGTCATTGTCGGGGAGTATGGAAAGATGCAGCAGAATTCATTGGTTTCGGGCGGCCAGCCTGTGCAGGAGGCCATCGGCGTCCATGAGTCCGGCGCGGTCGGGCACGGAACGGTTTCGACGGCGCAGGCCGGGCTGGAGGTCATCCGCCGCAATGGCGGTATCGCGCCGTTCCAGCCGGAGAAAATCGCGCTGGCCTTGTCCAAGGCGTTTCTGGCCGTGGCGGGTGAACAGGGCGCGATTTCCGCCCGCATCCGCGAGGCGGTGACGCTGCTGACCCGGAATGTGGTGGATGCGTTGACGCGCCGCCATCCCGCCGGGGGCGTGGTGCATATCGAGACGATCCAGGATCAGGTGGAACTGGCCTTGATGCGCGCCGGGGAGCACGACGTGGCCCGCGCTTATGTGCTCTACCGGGAACGCCGGGCGGAGGAGCGCGCCGCCGCCGCCGCGAAGGCCGCCGCCGGTTTCGGGGAGGACGGCGCGGCGGCCGTCCTGCACGTCGTCGCGGAGGGCGTGCGCCGCCCGCTGGACGCGCAGGCCCTGCTGGCGCGGGCGGAGGCCGCCTGTGCCGGCCTGGGGCCGGAGGCTTCGGCGCGGACGGTGTTCGATCTGACCCTGAAGAGCTTGTACGACGGCATGCCTTTATCCGAGGCGCACGCGGCCATGACGCTTGCCGCGCGCACCTTGGTCGAGCAAGACCCCGTTTACGACAAGGTGACGGCCCGGCTGCAATTGTTCGCGCTTTTCCGGGAAGTGCTGGAGCGGGAGATTCCGCCCGAGTCGGCGGCGGAGCGGACGCGGGAATATTTTCCCCGCTTCATCGGGCTGGGCGTCGAAGCCGGGCTGCTGGACGCGCGCCTGGCCGAATTCGATCTGCCCCGTCTCGCGGCGGCCCTGCGGCCCGAGCGGGACGGGCAGTTCGGTTATCTCGGCTTGCAGACGCTTTACGACCGTTATTTCCTGCACATCGAAGAGCGGCGCATCGAGTTGCCGCAAGTGTTTTTCATGCGCGTCGCCATGGGGCTGGCCTTGAATGAGATCGACCGCGAGGCCCGCGCCATCGCGTTCTACGATCTGATTTCCAGTTTCGACTTCATGTGCTCCACGCCAACGTTGTTCAACGCGGGCACGCGGCATCCGCAGCTTTCTTCCTGCTACCTGACGACGGTGACGGACGATCTGGACGGGATTTTCCAATCGATCAAGGAAAACGCGCTGTTGCAGAAATTCGCGGGGGGGCTTGGCAACGACTGGACGCCTGTGCGCGCGCTGGGCAGCCGCATCCGGGGCACGAACGGCAAGAGCCAGGGCGCGATTCCTTTTCTCAAGGTGGTCAACGATACGGCGGTGGCGGTCAATCAGGGCGGCAAGCGCAAGGGCGCGGTGTGCGCGTATCTGGAAACCTGGCATCTGGACATCGAGGAGTTCCTGGAATTGCGGAAGAACACCGGCGATGAGCGCCGCCGCTGCCACGACATGAACACGGCGCACTGGATTCCCGATCTTTTCATGGAGCGGGTGATGGAAAACGGGGAATGGACGCTGTTTTCTCCCGACGAGGCGCCGGAACTGCACGAGAAATACGGTCGCGCTTTTGCCGAAGCCTATGTCGCCTGCGAGGAGAGGGCGGCACAGGGCGGGATACGGCTGTTCCGCAAGGTGTCCGCCGTGCAGTTGTGGCGGCGCATGCTCTCCATGCTGTTCGAGACGGGGCATCCGTGGATCGCGTTCAAGGATCCCTGCAATCTGCGCTCGCCCCAGCGGCATGCGGGCGTAGTGCATAGTTCCAATTTGTGCACCGAGATCACGCTCAATACCTCGGCGGAAGAAACCGCCGTGTGCAATCTGGGATCGGTCAACCTGCCCGCGCACCTGAAGGACGGCGCGCTCGATATGGAAAAGCTCAAGCGCACCATCGGTACGGCGATGCGGATGCTGGACAATGTGATCGACCTCAACTATTACGCCATTGCCCGGGCGCGCAATGCCAATTTGCGCCACCGACCGGTGGGCCTGGGCATCATGGGGTTCGCGGATTGCCTGCATCTCCTGGGCCTGCCTCATGCATCGCAAGAAGCGGTGACGTTCGCCGACCATTCCATGGAGGCGGTGTGCTATCTGGCGTATTGGGCTTCCACCGATCTTGCCGAGGAGCGGGGGCGCTATTCCAGCTTCGCGGGCAGCCTGTGGGATCAAGGCATTCTGCCGCCGGATTCCATCGCCCTGCTGGAGGCGGAGCGCGGACGCCCCGTCAGGCAGGACAGGCGCGCCACGCTCGATTGGGACGCTCTGCGCACGCGCATCCGCGCGGTGGGCATGCGCAATGCCAACTGCGTCGCCATCGCGCCGACCGCCACTATCTCGAATATCGTCGGCGTCTCGCAGGGCATCGAGCCGGACTATCAGAATTTGTACGTCAAATCCAATCTCTCCGGCGAATTCACGATTGTGAATGCCCACCTCGTGCGCGAACTCAAGGCCCTGGATCTGTGGGACACGGTGATGGCCGCCGACCTCAAATATTTCGACGGCTCGCTCGCCCGCATCGACCGCGTGCCGGAAGACATCCGCGCGCGCTACGCCACCGCCTTCGAGATCGACCCCGAATGGCTGGTGGAAGCCGCTTCCCGCCGGCAGAAATGGATAGACCAGTCGCAGTCCCTCAACCTCTACCTTGCCGCGCCTTCGGGCAAGAAGCTGGACGGCCTCTACAAACTGGCCTGGGACAAGGGACTCAAGACGACTTACTACCTGCGCACGCTGGGCGCATCCCAGGCGGAAAAACTCGCCGCCGGCGATACCCCGCGCTTCTGCGCCATCGACAATCCCGACTGCGAGGCTTGCCAATGAATACCGGGACAAACGTTCTTTTCGACGATTGGGACGACGCGCCCGCGCCGATCGCGCCCGATCTTTCTCCCGAAACCGCGCACGCGCCGGAGACCGCGGCGGGCGGGCGGGCGCCGGTCAAGGCCGCCGACAAGCGCATCGTCAACGGCCAGGGCGACATCAACCAGCTTGCCCCTTTCAAGTATCCCTGGGCCTGGGATTTCTTCCTCACGGCCAACCGCAACCACTGGGCGCCCACGGAAATCAACATGGCGCAGGATGTGCAGGATTACCGGCACAAACTCACCCCGGCGGAACGGCATATGTTCGAGAACGTACTTGCCTACCTGACCACTTCCGACATCCTCGCCATGCGCAATATCGGCCTGGCCGTCATGGAGAAAATGACCGCGCCGGAACTCCAAATCTACCAGGCGCGCCAAGTCTTCGAGGAAGCCCTGCACACCTGGACCTACCAGCATTGCATCGAAACCCTGAATCTGGAACAGGAAGAAATCTACAACCGCTACCGGATCGTGCCCGCCATCCACGGCAAGATCGCGCTCGCCAACCGCCGCCTGGAAAAAGTGCTGTGCTCGGGGCTGGATCTCACCGACCGGGAAACGCTGCACGAGTTTGCGCTCTCCTACCTCTTTTTTGCCGGCATCTTCGAGGGCTGCTGGTTCTACAACGGCTTTTCCCCCATCTTCGCCCTGCAACGCCGGGGGCTGATGAAAGGCACGGCGGAGCAGTTCCAGTACATCATGCGCGACGAAGTGCTGCACTGCGCCTTCGGCATCCGCGTCATCCGGGAACTCATGCACGAGGAAAACCTGACGCTCGACCCCGAGGCCGTGGCCGACCTGTGGCGCGAAGCGGAAGCGGCGGAAAGCGTCTATGCCGGATACGTCCTGCGCGAACCCATCCTCGGCTATTCCGCCGCCCTGCACATGGAGCAGTTCCGCTTCGTCGCCAACCGCCGCGCCCGCCAGCTTGGCCTTGCGGAACCCTTCCCCGGCGCGGAAGCCGCGCTGCCCTGGCTGGACGAACAGGCCAATTTGCGAAAGGAGAAAAACTTTTTCGAGACGAGGATCACGGAGTATCAAACAGGGGGAAGTCTGGCGTGGGAATGAAGATGGCCGGTTGCCGGGCGAGCTTCCCTGCCGGCTTCTCCTCGTAGCCGGGCAATTGCTGCGCCAGCCGCTCGGCGAAAGCGCGAGGGTCGGCGAAACCGTCCAGCTATAATACGGCCCCTTTTCTCTCTGCCCGACGCCATGCCCCGTCCCGCCGCTTTTCCGCTTCTTCTCCTGGCCGCATTGTTCTTCACCGCCTGCAATCCGAAAGTGGAGGACGACCGTCCCGGCCAGCCGGTCAAGCATCGCCAGGAAGCCTTCAAGGCGCTGCTGCGGGCGATAGAGCCGGTCGGAAGAATGCTGGACGAAGCGCAATACAGCGCCGGGCGCCTTGCCGCGCTGAACGAGGCACTGGCGAAGGCGCGCGAGGAACCGTGGCATTACTACGGCCCCGATACCGATTACCCGCCGAGCAAATCGCGTCCCGAAGTGTGGAGCCAGCCGGAAAAATTCGAGGCCGAGCGCCAAGGTTTCCTTACGGCCACCGATGCGCTCCTGATCGCAGGCAGCGCGGAAGCGGCGCGGGCGGCCTATGATGGAATACGCGCCAGTTGCAAATCCTGCCACAATGCTTTCCGCCGTTGAGATGCATGTCCAGATGAGTGAAAAATTCGACCTGATTATCGTCGGAGGCGGACTGGCCGGCGCGGCGCTGGCGGTGGCCCTGCGCGGGAGCCGCCTGGCGGTGGCCCTGATCGACAGCGCCATCCCCGCCTCGGGGCCGACCAAACCGACGGCATGGGACAACCGTGTTTATGCCTATACCCCGGCGAGCGCCCGCTTTTTGCAAACGCTCGGCATCTGGGAACGGCTCGACCGCAGCCGCCTGTGCGCGGTCGAAAGCATGCAAGTGCATGGCGACGGCGATGGCCGTCTCGACTTCGACGCCTGCGACAGCGGCTGCGCCGAACTGGCCTGGATCGGTGAATCGGCCCCCTTGCTGCGCGAACTGTGGGAAAGCCTCACCCGTCAGCACAACGTCACCGTATTCGCGCCCGCCACACCAAAAACATTCACGCGCCGCGACGCCTCGGTGGAAATCGCGCTGGAAGACGGGCCTACCCTGTCGGCGGCGCTCGCCATCGGCGCGGACGGGCACGATTCCTGGCTGCGGCAGGCCGCGGGCATCGGCGCGCACGGCCATTCATACAACCAACAAGCCATCGTGGCCAATCTGCGCACGGCGAACCCTCATGGGCGAATTGCCCGCCAATGGTTCCGCGCCGACGGCGTGCTGGCCTGGCTGCCCTTGCCCGGAAACATGGTGTCGCTGGCGTGGTCCGCGCCGGACGATATCGCCGCCGGGTTGATGGCCCTGTCCGATGACGATTTTTGCCAACGGGCGGCGGAAGCGGGCGGCAGGGCACTGGGCGATTTCGCCATCGAAACGCCGCGCGCCGCCTTCCCCCTGCGCTTCATGCGAGTGGAAAGCATCGTGGCCCCGCGGCTGGCCCTGACCGGCGATGCGGCGCATGGCATACATCCGCTATCCGGCCATGGCATCAACCTGGGCTTCCAGGATGTCCGGGCGCTTGCCGGGCTGTTGAACACAGCCGGGCCATGGGAGGATATCGGCGACTACACCCTGCTGCGCCGCTATGCACGGGCGCGGGCCGAAGAACCGTTTCTGCTGCAATATATGACCGATGGCCTTGCCCGCCTGTTCGCCTGCCGCAATCCTCTCGTTGCAAAACTGCGCAACACGGGGCTGAACCTCACCTCCCGCCTGCCCATGGCGGCCAGATTGCTTGCCCGCTATGCGGCGAACGGCGCCGCTGGCCCCTTTTTGAAGCCATTCTGACCATCGAGTCCGGAGATCACCATGCCCTTTTCATTCCGCCTGCCGTCCCTGACCGGCCTCCTGCTGCTCGCCGCCGCTTCCGCATCCGCCGACGAAGCCTCCGTGCGCAAAAACTTCGAGGCATTCATCAAGGCTCCCATACCGATAGTCGAATCGGTAACGCGCATCCAGCAGGGCGGACTTTATGAAATCCTGCTTGTCAGCGGCGATCTGTATTACACCGACGAAGCGGTGAGTTTCCTGATAGACGGCAGTATCATCGACACAAAAACCCGGAAGAATATCACCTCCGCCCGCATGGAGAAACTCGTTTCCATCGACTTCAAATCCCTGCCCCTGGAACAAGCCGTCAAACGTGTCAACGGCAATGGCAAAAGGGTATTGGCGACGTTTGAAGACCCGCATTGCGGGTTTTGCAAAAAACTGGGTCAGGAATTGCAAAAAGTAAAGAATGTAACCATCTACACATTTCTTTATCCGATCCTTTCCCCCGAGTCCGAATCCATGTCGCGTCACATATGGTGCGCCAAGGACAAGGCGGCCACTTGGGTGAATTGGGTCGTCGAAAACAAAACGCCGGCGGCGGTCGATTGCGACAGCGCCGCAATCGACCGCAACGTGACCCTGGGCAAGAAGCTGCGCATCACCGGCACGCCCACGCTGTTTTTCGCCGACGGCTCGCGCGCCAGCGGCTATCTCAATGCCGATGCACTCGAACAGGCACTGGATGCGGGCAAAGCCAGAACGGATAAATGAAACGGCGCGCGACCGGATACGTCATCGGGGCCAGAGCGATCCAATAACATTTGTATTCACATAGCCGCCATGCCGTATTAGAATAGACGGCTGTTTTTGCATGCCGCTTCGTTTGCCATGTCCGTTTCATGGCAGCGGAATGGTTTTTCCAACGTCTTTTCCAACTCGAAAAGGTAGATACAACATGCCATCTCTCCAGGATTTTTACGTCAAACTCGAAGGCATCAACGGCGAATCCAAGGATTCCAAGCATAAAGGCTGGATCGACGCGCTCGGCTTCAGCTATGGCGTATCCCAGTCTTCCTCGATGTTTACCGGCGGCGGCGGCGGCGTGGGCAAGGCCAGCTTCGATACCCTGTCCTTTACCCACTACGTCGACAGGGCTACCCCGAACCTGTTCCAGTACTGCGCCGCGGGCAAACACATTCCGAAAGTCGAAGTCTCCGCCTGCAAAGCGGGCGACGGTTCGCAGGAATACCTGCACATCACGCTGGAAGAAGTCCTGGTCACGCATGCGGGGCCGGTAGGCTCCACCGACGATGCGCGCGTGAAAGAATCCGTGAGCTTGTCCTATTCCAAGATCAAGGTCGAGGTCAAGGAGCAGAACGCCGACGGCACCATGGGCGCGGTAGTCACAGGCACCTGGGACGTCAAACAAAACAAGTCTTGACGCAGTCTTCCGAACGGCGTCCCGGCGCAGGCCGCGGGACGCCGTTTTCCTGGATCATGCCTGCCTGCGGAGTGTGTGCTCATTCCAGCGCCCGCCGCGCGGAGTCGATGCCGCCGCCTGCCTCTTTGTAAAATCGCGCTTCCCGTCCATTCCAGCGCAACACAATGATTCGAGGTTCCCGGCATGAGCGTGCCCATCTCCTTTCCTGCCCTGTTTCGCCGAAACCTGTTCCGGCTCCTCGTCCTGTCATCGGCAATGGCAGTGTCTTCCGGCATGGCGGCGGAACCTTCCCCTGCCGCCCCATGGCAAGGCGCGACTTTCGCGGGCGACCGCGCCGCGCTGGAAAAACTCGCCGCCGCGGGCGCGAAAGCATTGCGCGTCTACGGCGAAAAGGATGCCTGGGTACTCGACGAAGCGCGCAAGCTCGGCATGGGCGTCGTCATGGGGCTGCATGTTGGCCTGCCGCGTCACGGCTTCCGCCTCGACGATCCCAAAGCCATTGCCGCTCAGGAAGCGCGCATCCGCGAATTCGTCCGCCGCTACCGCAGGCACCCGGCGCTGCTGGCCTGGGGCATCGGCAACGAAGTCGAGCACGAAATGCCCGACCCGCTGCCCGCATGGCGTGAAATCGACCGCCTGGGCGGCGTAATCAAGGCGCTGGACCCCGCCCATCCCACACTGATGTCCGTCGCCGACGCCAGCCTCGAGCGCCTGAAACCGCTTGCCGCCTGCTGCGCCAACATCGACCTTCTCGGCATCAACCTCTATGCCGGCGCGGCCACGGGCATCGGCGAACGCATACGCGCCGCGGGCATTACCAAACCCCTGCTCATCACGGAACTCGGCCCGCTCGGGCAATGGCAGGCGGGACGCAAACCCTGGGGTGCGCCGGTCGAACTCACCAGCCGTGAAAAAGCCGCCTACTTCCGCCGTACCCTCGCCGAACTGCGCAAGGAACCGCAAGTGCGCGGCGTATTCCCCTTCCTGTGGGGCGCCAAACAAGAACAAACCGCGACCTGGCATGGCCTTTTGCTCGCGGATGGCAGCCTCACCGAAATGACCGATGCGCTCGCCGCCGTCTGGGGCCATCCGCCCGCGCGGCCCGCGCCGAGCATCCTTGGCATCGGCATTGCCGCCGATGAATTCGCGCCGGGAGAAATCGTCTCGGCCGGCGTCGAGGCGCGCGGCGAGGCGCTCGCTACCGGCTGGCTGCTGCGCCGGGAAGCCAGCCAGCTTCTCGGCGGCGGCGACGCCGAACCGGAACCGGCTGCGGTCGGCGTCGAAATACTCGCCGCCGATGCCGCCAGCGTGCGCTTCCGCGCCCCGAAAACCCCCGGCGCGTACCGCCTGTTCATCACCGTGCGCGATGCCAGCGGCAAAGCCGCCACGGCCAACCTGCCTTTTCTCGTTCGCCGGGACGGGCAACGATGACATATCGCTTATTGCACGGTTACTGGACAAGAGTCTGTAAATTAAACCGAGTAACTGTATTTTGAAAAACAGCCGGAGAAGCCGCCGAAGGAGCACAGAGTCATGACCCAGAAAGTGCTCGGTCTGTGGCTGGCCGGGAACGAAGGCGCGAAATTCTGACCGGGCGTGCTGACCGAATTGCGGCAACGCGGCCTCCAGGATATCTACATTGCCTGCATGGACGGACTCAAGGGGCTGCCCGAGGCGGTCACGGCGATCTTCCCCAGGACATTGACCCAGTTGTGCATCGTGCAGATCATGAGCGCGGGCGCGGTCATCGCCAGCCTGTTCGAGCGCACGTATAATGGGCGCTTCCCTTTGCTTCGCCTGCGCGGCGGCTGACGGTCGATTCAACGGAAAAACGCACAACATGCCCCTGCAAGTCAATAAACTCACCGATCTCGACATACGCGGCAAAAAGGTTTTCATCCGCGCCGATCTCAACGTGCCGCAGGACGAAGCCGGCAACATCACGGAAGACACCCGCATCCGCGCGTCCGTGCCGACTATCCGCCACTGCCTCGATCGTGGCGCGGCGGTGATGGTGACATCCCATCTCGGTCGTCCCAGCGAAGGCAAGGTCGGCCCCGAGGACACCCTCGCCCCGGTGGCCGTGCGTCTCGGCCAGTTGCTCGGCCAGCCGGTAAAGCTCATAACCCACTGGGTAGACGGCGGCTTCGCGCTCGAACCCGGACAAGTGGCGCTGCTGGAAAATTGCCGCTGCAACATCGGCGAGAAAAAGGACGACGAGGCGCTGGCCCGGAAAATGGCGGCGCTGTGCGATGTATACATCAATGACGCTTTCGGCACCGCACACCGTGCCGAAGCTTCCACGCACGGCATCGCCCGCTTCGCGCCCGCCGCCTGCGCCGGTCTTCTGATGAGCGCCGAAATCGAGGCCCTCTCCCGCGCCCTCGGCCAGCCCAGGCGTCCATTGGCGGCTATCGTCGGCGGCGCCAAGGTTTCGAGCAAGCTCACCATCCTCCGGTCGCTGGCCGAAAAGGTCGACCAACTCATCGTCGGCGGCGGCATCGCCAATACCTTCCTGCTCGCCTCGGGCAAACGCATCGGCGCATCGCTCGCCGAACCCGGCCTGGTGAAAGAAGCGCACGCCGTCATGGACTTGATGCGCGCGCGCGGCGCGGAAGTCCCGCTGCCCGTCGACGTGGTGGTCGCCGATGAAGTCTCGGCGCTCGCCCGCGCCAACAAAATCCCCATCGACGAAGTCGGCCCCAACGACCGCATTCTCGACATCGGCCCCCGGAGTGCGGCCCATCTGGCGCAGATCGTCGCCAATGCCGGCACCGTCGTCTGGAACGGCCCGGTCGGCGTGTTCGAGTATGCACAGTTCGCGGGCGGCACCAAGATGCTGGCTTCGGCCATCGCGCACTCGCAGGCATTCTCGATCGCGGGCGGCGGCGACACGCTGGCGGCCATCGCCAAATTCGACATCGCTGGCGACATGGGCTATATCTCCACCGGCGGCGGCGCTTTCCTGGAATTCCTCGAAGGCAGGACCCTGCCCGCCATCGCTGCGCTGGAGGCGCGCAATGACAATTGACAAACACCGCAACATGCCGCAACACCCCGCGCCGCGCTCCCGCAGCGGCGCTCGCCCTGTTGCCACGCCCGGATCATGAGCCTCATCAACGTTGGCCGCCTCGAACTGGAAACCGTTACCTACGGCAAGCCCGGCGCGCCCGCGATCCTGCTGATCCAGGGGCTTGGCACACCGCTCACGCGCTGGCCCGCGAGCCTGGCCGAGCATCTGACCGATGCCGGTTTCCGCGTCATCGCCTTCGACAACCGCGACGCCGGCCTGTCCACCCGGATGGACGCCCTCGGTCTGCCCGACATCAAGCGCCTGATGAGCATCCCGCCTTTCTCGTGGCCGCTGCCGTCGATGCTCCCCACGCTGCCGATTCCCTATACGCTCGCCGACATGGCCGGCGACGCGGTTGCGCTGCTCGACGCCCTGCACATCGAGGCGGCGCACATCGTCGGCGCTTCGCTGGGCGGCATGATTGCGCAACTGCTCGCAGCCTATTACCCCAACCGTTGCCTTTCGCTCACGTCCATCATGTCGTCGAGCGGCAATCCCCTGCTGCCGCCGCCCACCACGACGGCACTGCACGCCCTGTTCGCGCCGCTGCCGGTCGCGCGCGACGAGAGCGCACTCATCGAAGACTGTATATGGCGTCAGAAAGTGCTGATGAGTCCCGGCTATCCCACATCGGACGAAGAACTGCGCGCCATGTTCACCGCTGAATACCGGCGCGCCGGTTTTCATCCCAGGAGCGTTCTCCGGCAATTGGCAACACTTCTCACGGCCGGCGACCGGCGGCCCTTGCTGATGACGATCCGCGTTCCCGCCATGGTTCTGCACGGCGCCGACGATCCGCTGATCAATACCGCTTGTGGCCGCGACACCGCCGCATCCATTCCCGGCGCGGAGTTTTGCGCCATTCCGGGCATGGCGCACGATTTTCCCAAGGCGCTCGGCCCCACGTTCGCCAAAGCCATCCTGACGGCAGCCCTGCGAGCGGCAAACGGCTGAAAACAAAGCGGTCAGCTGGTACAAACAGTATCGGCGACCCGCTTGGGCGGTTTTTTCGCTCCTACTTCCAAACTGTGCACAATGCGCTTTTTGTCCGGGCGTCGGATCGGATATGATCCGACGAATCCACGATATATGACAATTAAAATGTCCGCCACGGTCTGGGTGCCCTTGCTGTTATTGCTCGGAGGAGCGGTTTACGGCGTTGCCGCCCATATTCGCACCCGCCTGGAAGAAAGGCGGTACAGAAAGGAAACCGGAGGATCGTTGTTCTACCATCGCGGCAAGGTGCCTTTGCGCTCGAACGCATACCGTGCCGTGGAATTGAAACTCTGCAACAACCCCTGTGAAGCCGCGCTCATCCTTGCCGGCAAACGTCTCCTGAAGGCGGAAGCGCCCGCCCTGCCCCTCGAAGGCTGCAAGCGCGGGAAATGCACTTGCCGCTATATCCAATACGACGACCGCCGCTTCGTGCAACGGCGCGGCGTCACGCTTTACGGCGCGCCGAAAGGCGATACGGTAACGCAGGGAGAACGCCGCAAGCTGAAGGGCGGACGGCGGGCGACGGACAAAGACGACAATAAAACCGCAAGCCGCTGAAACCGCGTTGCCGGTTTCTCCGTCCTTGCCGCGCGAAAAAACACGAGCGGAGCGTATACTTCCGCCGCTTGCGGGCGGTCTTTCATCCGACCGGAGAAACAACGAAAGGTACACATGCGACAAATCGTACTCGACACCGAAACCACCGGCCTCGACTGGAAAAACGGCGACCGCGTCATCGAAATCGGCTGTGTCGAACTGCTCGACCGCTGCCTGACCGGGCAGCATTTCCATGTCTACATCAACCCCGAACGCGCCATCGCAGCCGAAGCGCGGGCCGTGCACGGCATCGACGAAGACTTTCTTGCCGATAAACCCGTATTCGCCGCGATTGCCGCCGATTTTGAAGCCTTTGTGCGCGATGCCGAACTGGTGATCCACAACGCCGCCTTCGATGTCGGCTTTCTCGACCACGAACTCGATCTGCTCGGCAAGCCGCCCTTGCGCGAACTATGCGCCAACGTGGTTGACACGCTGAAAATGGCGCGGGAACAAAACCCCGGCAAAAAAGCCTCGCTCGATGCCCTGTGCGAACGCCACGAAATCGACAATGCCCACCGGACCCTGCACGGCGCGCTGCTCGACGCCGAACTGCTCGCCGAAGTTTACCTGGCCATGACGCGCGGGCAGGAAAGCCTGCTCATGGCGCTGGAAGAAGAAGCCGTCGTCGAAACCGGCGCGGATTCTCCCTTGGGCGAACGTCCCGCGCTGAAGATATTGCGCCCTTCGGACGAAGAACTTGCCGCCCATGACACAGTGCTGGCGGATATCGAAAAGGCCGGCAAGGGAAGGCGGGCAACCTGAATGGTCAGGACTTCCCGGAAATCGCGCCGGATTCCAGGGCGATCGCCGTACCGAACCGGATGGTGCGTTCCGTTTTGAGCCCATCGAAAAGAATCATGTAGCACCGCTCGCGGGTATCGACCGCGACGATTTTGCCCGCGCCGAAAACGGGATGGCGCACCCGTTCGCCGGGAACGAAAACGACGCGGCGCGCATCCAGGGCGGCTTCGTCGAGATGGATGCAGACGCGGGCGTTTTCTTCGAGCCGCTGGCCGAGCGGCACGACGTACTCCAGGTTTTCCGCGCCCATGTCGAAAATGAATCTCGATGGATATTTGAAGAGGCCATCGTGTGCCGCGCCTTCGGCATCCGATAAATAAAGACGGGTCGTTGCGCGGGTCATCGCCACATAGGCGAGCCGCCGTTCTTCTTCCATTTCTTCGGGCGTGCCGACGCGCCGGCTCGGGAAAACACTTTCGTTCAGGCCGCAGAGAAAAACATGGGGAAATTCCATCCCTTTGGCGGTGTGGATGGTCATGAGCTTTATCGTGTCGCGGCGATCGTCATTGTCGAGATTGGTAAATAGCGCGACTCTGGCCAAGAAATCTTCGAGGACGCCATCTCCATCCACATCCATGGCGGCGACGGCGCGCTTGAGCTCCGCCACGTTGTCGAGCCGCTCCTGATCGCCTTGCAGACGCAGGAATTCTTCGTAGCCCGAAAGATCGAGCAGCCTTTGCAGAATGTCGCCGACACGCATTCCTGCCCGGGAAGCGCGGAGATGCTCAATGACGGCGAGGTATTGGCGCGCTTGCGTGCCAGCGAAAAGCGGCGCGTGCAGATTTTCTTTCAGCGCATCGAAAAGGGAAAGGTTCCGCGTTTCGGCATGGGTTTTCAAGGCTTCCAGTTTCTTTTTGCCGATCTTGCGCGGCGGGGTGTTGACCGTGCGCAGAAAGGCAAGGTCGTCGCCCGTGGTCAGCATGCGCAAATACGCAACGATATCCTTGATTTCCTTGCGCCCGTAAAATTCGATGCCGCTGTAGATCCTGTAGGATATCGCTTTGTCGACAAGAGATTCTTCCAGCGCGCGGGAGAGGTAATGCGCGCGGTAAAGAATGGCGATGTCGCCCGCCGCAATGCCGTTTGCGCGCAGAGCCGCGATGTGCGAGACGATCCACGCGGCTTCGTCACGCTCGTTTTTGGCATGGTAATAAAGCGG
The DNA here is from genome assembly GCA_031265765.1 of Azoarcus sp. Lineage (GTDB taxonomy): Bacteria > Pseudomonadota > Gammaproteobacteria > Burkholderiales > Rhodocyclaceae > WRNU01. Next base: position 2,308 of record JAISCE010000011.1, on the reverse strand, counting down.
CTTTTCTCCGCTTTCCTTGATCGCAACCAGGGATTTGGGGAAGCGTTCGGTATTTCTGGCAATCAGCGTACCGGCAGCGGCCAGGATTTCGGGAGGCGAACGATAATTGGCGGAAAGGATCAGGGTTTGTGCTTCCGGATATTTCCGGTCGAAATCGAGAAAAAGCCTGACATGCGAGCCGCGCCAGGCGTAAATTGTCTGGTCGGGGTCGCCGACGATGAAAAGATTGCCGTGCTTTTCGGCGAGAATGCGCGCAATGGCATATTGACGGGCGCTGACATCCTGGAATTCGTCCACCATGACGTATTGCATCCGATCCGCCCATTTCCGGCGAATGTCCGGAAAGCGGTCGAGGATATAGGCGGTGAAATTTATCAGGTCGTTGAAATCGCAGCCGAAGCATTTCTTTTGTTCGTAGAGATAACGGAGAAAGATTTCTTCGTCGCGGCTGGCCGCGTGCAATGCCCGTTCGCGCAAGGCTTCGTTATCCATCTCGTGAATATCGGCGATGTAACTGCCGGCCTGGAGCTTCCGGGCTTCCAGCACATCGTCCAGCGTGCGCCGGATAGTAGTATCGCGCAAGCCGAGTCCCATATCGGCGAATACTTTGAGCAGGATTTGCTTCTGGTCTTCGACATCGAGAATGAGAAAGTTTTTCGGGTAATTCAGGACGTGGATGTCTTCCTTGAGCAATTGCACGCAAAATGCGTGAAAAGTACAGATGAGGCCGAGATCGAGATCGCCGAGCGCCGTCCGTACCCGGCGTTTCATTTCATCGGCGGCGCGATTGGTGAAGGTGGCGCAGAGAATGTTACCGGGCGCGATGCCGAGCGTGGAAACCAGATGGCAATAACGCGCGGTCAGGGCGCGGGTTTTTCCCGTTCCCGGCCCGGCGATGATGCGCAGCGCCCCTTCGGTGGTTTCCGCCGCCTGCCGCTGTTCCCGGTTCAGTCCGTCGAGGGGGTCACTCACCCGCGCTCCGTTCGCTCTCTGCCGGGCTGCCTCCGGCTTCGGCCCGCGCCCGCATGCGCGCGAGTTTGCGCGGACAAGGATTCTCGCAATCGCATTCCAGCCCGAGCAGGGCGAGACCGCCGCAACTGCCTGTGATCGGGCGGCGTCCGAAGATGACGCCGATGGCCATGATGGCGACGACGGCGAGGATGACGAGAAGGGTGACGATGAAGGTGTTCATGGAAAGAACGTTTCGTCGAAAGCGGCAAGGCGTCAACGATACCCCAGCTCCGGACCAGTGTGGGATGCAGGTCGGTCCTCGCTTTCGTTTGTCACAACCTTACCCGGACACACAGGCAAGTCAAAGGATGAACGAGCCGCCGGGCGTGCCGCCCGCCGCTTCCAGGCGGCTGACGGTCGATGCGAGATCGAGTCCGGTTTCGGCCCTGAACGTCGCGGCGCGTTTGCGCAATTCCGTGGTCGTGCGCGAGACGGGCGAGCCCACTGCCGCGAAGACAATGACGTTACCATTGTCGCACAAGGGGAAGGCCGTCGCCCGTCCGTCGAATGCACCGACGATTCGCGCCACGCTTGCCGCGTGGCCGCGCGCGCGTCCGAGCAGGTTGTAAGCCGCCAGACCCTCGCCGGAAAGTCTTGCCTGCATGGCATGATGAAAAGGCGAGGCATCCAGCGCGCCGGTGCGGGCCTTGCCATCGTAGCCGTCGACGAAAACGACGTCGTAGCACGCATCGCAGGTGAGCACATATTGCACGCCATCGCCGATATGGATGGCGAAACGTTCGTTTTCCGGCGGCAGGCAAAAGAACTGGCGCGCGGCGGCCACGACCTCCGGTTCGATTTCGACGATGTCGATGCGCGCCCGCGGGTAATGACGGTAAACGAATTTCGCAAGCGAGGCCGCGCCAAGTCCGATGAGCAGTATCCGTCGCGGCCACGGCCCGCCATCAGCGGCAAGGCCGTCGCGCAACAGCGATCCGGCCATCATTTCGCGGGTGTAATCGAGTTCGAGCGCATCGGGCCGGCGGACGCGCATCGCCCCTTGTATCCAGTCGGAGCCGAAATGCAGGTAGCGCACACCGGCCTGTTCGGAGATGTCGATGGGCGTACTCATGCCGAAAGCCCGATGCGCCCCAGGCCCATGGCAAGCCGCGATTTCGTATGGATAATCCCCATGAGCATCCCCTATGGTGTCGGCAATTATGCATGGCCCGGGGAATTGAGTCTGTAAATTAAACTGTGTAACTGCATTTTGAAAAACAGGCGGAGAAGCCGCGGAAGGAGCACAGAGTCATGACCCAGAAGCCCGAAATACTGGACGAGTTACTGAAGGACTGCA
>JAISCE010000071.1 GCA_031265765.1 Azoarcus sp. | reverse complement strand
CGGGCGGGACGCCCGCGCTCCATTTTTCAGGGATCAGATTCAGTCAGCGCCCCTTCGGGGCGGAAAAGGATGAACATGCGCATACTCAACGGTCATGGCGGTTACGGCCACCTTCGGATGATGAGAGATGTTTTTCCAATGGAGCGCGGGCGTCTCGCCCGCAAGAAAAACCACGAAGCGGGCGGGACGCCCGCGCTCCATTTTTCAGGGATCAGATTCAGTCAGCGCCCCTTCGGGGCGGAAAAGGATGAACATGCGTATATCCAGCTCTTCCGCGGCGGCGAAGCCGCCGGTAACTTCTTCTGATCCCTGATCCCTGACATCTGATACCTGATGAACTACCTGCCGATCGAGAAATATCTTCCGCACCGTGGCCGCATGGTGCTGCTCGATCGCGTGCTCGAAGCCGGGAAGGGGCGCATCGTGTGTGCCGTCACGGTGCGCGAGGACAGCCCGTTTTGCCGTGACGGCAAGGTGCCCGCCTATGTGGGCATCGAATACATGGCGCAGACCGCGGGCGCCCTGGTCGGCTGGGAATCCCGCGAAAAGGGCGAGCCGGTGAAAACCGGCTTTCTCGTTTCGGCGCGCGAGTATGCGAGCTGCGTGGACGGCTTCCCAGCGGGGGCAGTGCTCGCCGTCGAGGCGCGCGACGACTGGCGTGACGGCGGCGGGGTCGGTGTCATGGACTGCGTGATCCAGCTCCCTCTCGGAACGCCGGTAGCCAGAGCACGGCTGACGGTATTCCAGCCCCGGGACCTCGAGGCTTATCTGACGACGGCATGAACGGCAATTCCCGCAAGACCCTCCTCGTGACCGGCGCTTCGCAAGGCATCGGCGAAGCCATCGCGCGCCGCGTGGCGGCGGATGGCTTCCTGCCGGTACTGCATTGCCGCAGCCAGCGTGAACGCACGAAACGGCTGGCGGATGAACTGGTTTGCCGGGCCGGCGGCGCGCGTCCGCGCGTGCTGCAATTCGATATCGCCGATCGTGCCGCCGCGAGCGAAAGCCTGCTCGCCGACATCGATGCGCACGGCGTTTACTACGGCGTAGTGTGCAATGCCGGAATCGCTGCGGACAACGCCTTTCCGGCCATGACCGGCGAGGAATGGGACAACGTGCTGACCGTCAACCTGGACGGTTTCTACAACGTATTGCGTCCGCTCGTCATGCCCATGATCCAGGCGCGGCGGCCGGGGCGCATCGTTACGCTGTCATCGCTTTCCGGGCAGATGGGCAATCGCGGCCAGGTCAACTACAGCGCCGCCAAAGCGGGGATCATCGGCGCGACCAAGGCGCTTGCGCTGGAGCTCGCCAAGCGGCGCATCACGGTCAATTGCGTCGCGCCCGGCCTGATCGGCACCGAAATGGTCGAGCCGGAAGTCATGGAACATATCCTCCCGCTGATTCCCGTCCGGCGCGCGGGTAAGCCCGAGGAGGTCGCCGCCGCCGTGAGCTTCCTGCTCTCTGCCGGGGCGGCCTACATTACGCGGCAGGTGATCGCCGTCAATGGAGGCATGCTGTGAGCCGGGAAATCGCGGCCAGGAGAGTCGTCGTGACCGGCATGGGCGGGATCTGCCCATTGGGCTGGCAGTGGGACGAGATCGAAGCGCGGCTGCGTTCGCTGAAAAATGCGGTGCGCACCATGGAAGCGTGGCAAGACATCAAGAAACTGAATACGACCCTGGCCGCACCGGCGGCGGATTTTCCCCTGCCGCCCGAACGCTACAATCGCAAGACGACGCGCAGCATGGGGCGGGTGGCGATCCTGGCTTGCCGCGCCGCCGAATTCGCGCTTGCCGATGCCGGGCTTCTGGAGGACAGGGCGCTGCTTTCCTCCGGGCGCGTGGGGGTTTCCTATGGGTCTTCGAGCGGCGCGTTGAACGCGACCGCCGACTTCGCCCGCCTGGTCGATATCCGCGAAGTGGAAGGGCTGAACGCCAGCAGCTATATCCGCATGATGTCGCATACGACGCCGGTCAATATCGCCGTTTTTTTCGGATTGACGGGCCGGGTCCATACCACTTCCAGCGCCTGCACTTCGGGAAGCCAGGGGATCGGCTATGCCTACGAGGCCATTTTGCACGGCCATGCCGACATAATGGTTTCGGGCGGCGCGGATGAATTGTCGGAGGCCGCGGTGGCTGTATTCGACACATTGTTCGCCGCCAGTACGCGGAACGACGCTCCCCATTCGACGCCGCGTCCCTATGATCGTGATCGTGACGGCCTCGTCATCGGTGAGGGGGCCGGCGCCCTGATCCTGGAAGAATACGAACATGCCAGGGCGCGCGGCGCGAAAATCTATGCGGAACTTGCCGGTTACGGTACCAATTGCGACGGCACGCACGTCACCCAGCCTTGCGCCGGCACTATGGCGATTGCCATGCGGCTTGCGCTTGCCTCGGCAGATTTGCCGCCGGAAGCCATCGGCTACGTCAATGGCCATGGCACTGCTACCGAGTTGGGGGATATCGCCGAAAGCAAGGCGACCCATGAAGTCTTCGGTGCCCGCATACCGATCAGCTCGCTCAAAAGTTATATCGGCCACACTTTGGGCGCCGCGGGGGCGCTGGAGGCATGGTTTTCCATCGCCATGATGCGCGCGAACTGGTTCGCGCCCACGATCAACCTTGACAACGTCGACCCGCGCTGCGCGGAACTCGCCTATATCACAGACAAGGGGCTCGATCTTGAATGCGAGCACGTTATGAGCAATAATTTCGCTTTTGGCGGTATCAATACCTCGCTGATTTTCAGGCGCACTCCATGAGTGCGCGTTTTTGTCATTCACTGTCGGAGAAAAACTCATGAAGCGTTCAATCTCCATTGGTATCCTGTCGTTCCTGATTTTCGCCGTAATACCGTTGGCGCATGCCTATGTGATATCCCGCCCTGTGCCAAAGTTTGAAGACGAGATCATCCTTCATGATGCCGCGCCGGATGCCACGAGAAAAGTCCATGACGCAATCCTTGTCGCTGCGACAAAGTATAAATGGGCCGTCGTCAGCGATAATGGTAATGTCTTGCGTCTGCGCTTGGCTGTTCGCAGGCACATGGTGGAAATCGATGTGCGTATCCTGGGCAGCGCCGTGAGTGTCGGTTATGTCGATAGTATCAATATGGGATATGCCGAGAATGGTGTCGATACCGCAGCGGGTGCCGATCATTGTAACTACCTTCCCAGTATGTGCGGCGAGAAAGTCTTGGGTGCCGTCATTCATCCAAACTATGGCAAGTGGGTTAGAAATCTTTTGATCGCTGCTCGCACAGCGGCGAATTGATCGATCGTTTCCTGCTTTTGCCACGCCGGCGCCATGGCGGTCGCCATGCGGGTTGCGCTTGCCCAGCGGGCTTGCAGCCGAAAGCCATCGGCGTATCAATAGCCGTTATCGGCCACTGGTTCCGGGCGCGGCGGGCGCGCTGTGCTGAACTCGCTTATATATGGGCAAGGGGCTCGATCTTGAATACGGGCATGTTATGGACAATAATTCCATCTTTGGCGGCAGCAATACCTTGCTGGTTTTCAGGCGCACTCCATGAGTGCGCGTTTTTGTCATTCACTGTCGGAGGAAAACTCATGAAGCGTTTCATATTATCCATGGCCGTTCTGTCCTTCCTGGCTTTCACGGTAATGCCGCTGGCGAATGCCGCTGCAAGATCCCGTCCCATGCAAAGGTTCGATAACGAGATCATCCTTCATTCGGCCACGCCGGATGCTGCGGAAAAAGTTCATGAGGCAATCCTCAGCGCCGCGAAGCAGTATAAATGGCGCGTCGTCAGCGACAATGGCGATACCTTGCGGCTGAGCTATACCGTTCGCAGTCATAGGGTGGAGATCGATGTGCGTATCCTGGGAGCCGCCGTGAATGTCGATTACGTCGATAGTATCAATATGGGATATTCCGCCAGGGGCGGCGCTGACGATACGAACGAGAATGCTGTCATTCATCCAAGCTACGGCAAGTGGGTCAACAACTTTTTGATCGCTGCTCGCGCGGCGGCGAACTGATCGAAAACCGATTCGGTTGGAAACCTTCCCTTTCAGGGGGATAGTTATGCGCGGGAGGGGCGTAACCCCTTCCGCGCGGTGTTGGGCAATGTGTCGATTGTTTTTACATCTTTAGCGATGCACAATATCTACACCATGATAATCAATTACTTAAAATCTGGCATGGTTTATGCTGACAACGATAGTCATGTAGTGTTCCAGTTTTTTTCACAATATCCTCACAGGAGATCATCATGTCCAAATTGCTTGCTGCATTGATGCTGGCACTGGGTTCGGTTTCTGCTTTGGCCGCCCCGGATACCGTCTTCAAGGAGTGGGTCAACGCTACCGGCAATGGCTTGGTAACGGTTCCGCCGCCGCCATCCGGAAGCGTCGAGAGTGTCATGGGCGGCGACTTCTACATCGTGGATCCGGACGCCCCCGTCGAGTTTTCTTTCGTGACCAGCCATGCGGGTCACACCCTCGATTTGTTCGTGGGATCGCCTGGCAGTTCCGGGGACGTCGGGAGCTGGCAGCACGTTTTCACCAAGACCGGAAACTCCGTCGGCGCTTCGGCGGTTTATGAAATCGACCCGCGTTCTTTTTCATACACGTCCGGAGGTTCCGAACTCGTTTTCAAGCTGTATGACAAAACGACAAACAAGACTTACTACAGCGGCCTGGGGTCGGCCAATCCTGATGGAGCCATTCATACAGTGTCATATTATGAATATTACGAAGGGAGTACGCTCGTCGGTTTCGAGGACTTGGACGCCGGCGTCAGTGACTGGGATTACGATGATCTCGTATTCTTGGTGAGCAATGTAGCCAGAGTGCCCGTACCCAGCGTGCCCGAGCCGGAAACCTACGCCATGCTGCTGGCCGGGATCGGCCTGCTGGGCGCCGTGGCGCGCAGGCGGCGGACGCGGGCTTGACGAGATATCCGGGATTGTCGGCGGATTTGACAGTAAACAAACGTTAGATACTGCCGTCCGTAAAAAACAAAGGGCCGCCCCATGGCGGCCCTTTGTTTTTTAGAATCCGTACTCTTTCAGCCGTTTTCCGAAACCATCATGACGAGCACTCCGCGCAGCGCCTCGCGCCCCGCTTCCGACGCGCCCCACGACCGCCAACTGGCAGCGATCAAGCTGCCGCCGCACTCACTGGAGGCCGAACAATCGCTGATTGGCGGCTTGCTGCTCGACAATACCGCCTGGGAGCGGATCGCCGATCTCGTCACCGTAGAAGACTTCTACCGCGATGACCATCGCCGCATCTACCAGCACATTTCGCGTCTGGTCGATTTCGGCAAGCCCGCCGACGTGGTCACAGTGTTTGAATCGCTGGAAAAAAACGGTGAAGCCGAGCATGCAGGCGGTCTTGCCTATCTGGCGGAGATTGCCAACAACACACCTTCGGCGGCCAATATCCGCCGTTACGCGGAAATCGTCCATGAGCGCGCGATCTTGCGCAAACTCGTTGCCGTGGGCGACGAAATCGCGGCCAGTGCGCTCGCGCCTTCCGGCAAAGACCCAAAAACGCTGCTCGATGAGGCCGAGGCCAAGGTCTTTGAAATCGCCGAAGCCGGCGCGCGTCATGCCAGCGGCTTCCAGTCGATCCAGCCCATTCTCAAGCAAGTCGCCGACCGTGTGCAGGAACTCTACGACCGCGACAACCCCTCGGAAATTACCGGCATTCCGACGGGTTTCGCCGATCTCGACGACAAGACATCCGGCCTGCAAGCGTCCGACATGCTAATCATCGCCGGACGTCCGTCGATGGGCAAAACCAGTTTCGCGCTCAACATTGCCGAGCACGTTGCGGTAGAAAAGCGCCTGCCGGTGGCGATTTTCTCGATGGAAATGCCTGGCACGCAGCTGGCCACTCGTTTCATCGCCTCGGTTGGCCGCATCGATATGCAAAAGATTCGCAACGGACGTCTTTCCGACGACGACTGGCAGCGCCTCACGATGGCGATGGGCAAACTCTACGATGCGCCGCTCTACATCGACGAAACGCCCGGCCTCAACCCCATCGACTTGCGCGCCCGCGCCCGGCGGCTCGCCCGTCAGTGCGGCAAGCTCGGCCTCATCGTGATCGACTACCTGCAACTGATGAACGGTACGCGCGAAACCGACAATCGCGCCACCGAACTCTCGGAAATCTCGCGCTCGGTAAAGGCGCTCGCCAAGGAATTGCACGTACCTATCATCGCCCTGTCGCAACTCAATCGCAGCCTGGAGCAACGCCCCAACAAACGGCCGGTAATGTCCGACCTGCGCGAATCCGGCGCTATCGAACAGGATGCCGACATCATCATGTTCATCTACCGCGACGAAGTCTACAACCCCGACTCGCCAGACAAGGGCACGGCCGAACTCATCATCGGCAAGCACCGCAACGGCCCGACCGGCATGGTGCGCATGACCTTTCTTGGCGAATACACGCGCTTCGAGAATTTTGCCGGGGGCGGCTTCCAGCACGTGGAATGACGGGCTCGCCAAGTGTCGGCGGCTTCCGGCATGGGTGCTTGTGCGGAGAATGCCTTCCATCAAATGTGGACTTGCGTTTTTCAGTTTTGCGGTTAGAATGCGCACCTTCCCATGGATGCGGGTCTTGGTTTGTGAAGAAGGCGTGTTGGGAAAAGAGGGGTGTGGGGGGTTGACATGTTGGTTTGAGTTGGTCAGAATCTCGCCTCTTTGCTGCCTGACGGCG
>JAISCE010000091.1 GCA_031265765.1 Azoarcus sp. | reverse complement strand
AGATGGAGAAAGGACCCATGGGTCTCAATCTTGATGACAAAAAAGCCGTAGTGGCCGACGTGTCGGCGCAGCTCTCCGGCGCGCAGACGATCGTCGTGGCCGAGTACAAGGGGATCGGCGTGGCCCAGCTCACCCGGCTCCGGGCACAGGCGCGCAAATCCGGTGTCTATCTGCGTGTGCTGAAGAACACGCTGGTGCGCCGCGCCGTTTCCGGCAGTCCGTTCGCGGGCTTGGCCGAGCACATGTCGGGGCCGTTGATCTATGGCATTTCGCAGGATCCGGTGGCTGCCGCGAAGGTCTTGAACGACTTCGCCAACACCAACGACAAACTGGTGCTGAAGGCGGGCTGCCATGCGGGCAAGCTGCTGGACAAGGCGGGCGTGCAGGCGCTGGCCTCGATCCCGGGCCGCGAGGAACTGCTGGCCAGGCTGCTGGGCGTGATGCAGGCGCCGGTGGCGGGTTTCGCGATAGCCCTCGCCGCGCTGGCCAAGCAGCGCGAAGAAGCCGCCGCATGACGCCGTTATCGACGGACGAACCGATCCAATCACTGAATATATATTTAGGAGCAAGCAATCATGGCAATCAGCAAGGAAGACATCCTGGAAGCCGTCGGCAACATGACGGTGATGGACTTGAATGACCTGGTCAAGGCATTCGAAGAAAAATTCGGTGTTTCCGCCGCGGCGATGGCCGTCGCCGGACCGGCCGCCGCCGCGGCCGCGGCGCCGGTCGAAGAGCAGACCGAGTTTACGGTCATCCTGGCGTCCTTCGGAGAAAAGAAGGTGGACGTCATCAAGGTCGTGCGCGCGGCGACGGGCCTCGGCCTCAAGGAAGCCAAGGATCTGGTCGACGGCGCGCCGAAGCCCGTCAAGGAAGCAATTTCCAAGGCCGACGCCGAAGCCCTCAAGAAACAGCTCGAGGACGCGGGTGCCAAGGTCGAGATCAAGTAATCCGGCTTTTGCATGCGGGCTGGCCGCCTTCGGGCTGCCAGCCTTTTGTGCTTTCCGAAAGTGATTTTTCAGACCATCCCGTCACGATTCCAAGAGGCAGCGTACAAACGCAAATACGCGGTCGGAAGAGGCGCACTCCGTCTTTTCGTTTGTCCGTTGCAACGATTCCCGGGTGGCCGGCCCGGAGTCCATGTCCCCCATCCCAGCTCGGAGCGACCATGACCTACTCCTACACCGAGAAAAAACGAATCCGCAAAAGTTGCGCCAAACGGGCCAGTGTGCTCGACGTCCCGTTTCTGCTGGCGACGCAGCTGGATTCCTTCGCCGCCTTCCTGCAGGCGGACGTTCCTCCCGAGCAGCGCGGGAACCAGGGCCTGCAGGCAGCCTTCACCTCGATTTTCCCGATCGTCAGCCACAGCGGCAACGTGCGTCTCGAATTCGTCAGCTACGCGCTCGCCGAACCCGCGTTCGACGTCAAGGAATGCCAGCAGCGCGGCCTGACTTATGCTTCGGCGCTGCGCGCCAAGGTCCGTCTGGTCATCCTCGACCGCGAGTCGCCGGACACCATCAAGGAAGTCAAGGAGCAAGAGGTCTACATGGGCGAGATTCCGCTGATGACGAGCACCGGCTCCTTCGTCATCAACGGCACCGAGCGCGTCATCGTCTCGCAGTTGCACCGTTCGCCGGGGGTCTTCTTCGAGCACGACCGCGGCAAGACGCACAGCTCGGGCAAGCTCCTGTTTTCCGCGCGGGTGATTCCCTATCGCGGTTCCTGGCTGGATTTCGAGTTCGATCCGAAGGACATCCTGTTCTTCCGCGTCGACCGCCGCCGCAAGATGCCGGTGACGACCCTGCTCAAGGCCATCGGGCTGACGCCGGAGCAGATCCTGCGCGAGTTTTTCGACTTCGATACCTTCGAGCTCGGCAAAAAAGGGATCGAGTTCCATCTGGTGCCCGAGCGCCTGCGCGGCGAGGTGGCGCGTTTCGATTTCTGCGACGCCGGCGGAAAAGTGATCGTCGCCAAGGACAAGCGCATCACGGCGCGTCACATCCGCGATCTCGACGCGGCGGACGTCAGAAAGATCCCGGTGCCCGAGGACTTCGTGCTCGGCCGCGTCGTGGCGCAGAACATCGTGGACAAGAGCACGGGCGAGATCGTCGCCAACGCCAACAGCGAAATCACCGAGGTTTTGCTGGCCAAGCTGGCCGAAGCCGGCATCGATACCCTGCAGACGCTGTACATCAATGACCTGGACCGCGGCGGCTTCGTTTCCCAGACATTGCGCGCCGACGAAACCGTTTCCAGGCAGGCGGCGCGCATCGCCATCTACCGGATGATGCGTCCCGGCGAGCCGCCGACCGAGGAAGCGGTGGAAATCCTGTTCAACGGCCTGTTCTATTCGGATGAACGCTACGACCTGTCGGTGGTCGGGCGGATGAAATTCAACCGCCGGGTGGCGCGCCAGGACGTGGTCGAGCACAAGGTCATGGTCAAGCAGGCGCCGTCCAAGCGCGAGGCCATCGTGAACGCCATCGTCGAGGTCGCCGGCGGGGCGCCGGAGGCGGTCGATTTCCTGCTCGGCGAACTGAAATACGGCGTGCGCGGCGTCGCGGAGAATCTCCCCGAAGCCGATGCCGGCGCGCTGCTCGCGAAACTTCGCGGCCTGGGCGTGGTCGGCGAAGTGCGCGAGCAGTTGACTCTGTCGCCCAGGGACATCGTCGAAGTCATCAAGATTCTCGTCGATCTGCGCAACGGGCGCGGGGAAATCGACGACATCGACCATCTGGGCAACCGGCGCGTGCGCTCCGTCGGGGAACTGGCCGAGAACCAGTTCCGCGCGGGGCTGGTGCGCGTCGAACGCGCGGTCAAGGAGCGTTTGAGCCAGGTCGAATCGGACAATCTGATGCCGCACGACCTGATCAACGCCAAGCCGATTTCCGCCGCGGTCAAGGAATTCTTCGGTTCGAGCCAGCTTTCGCAGTTCATGGACCAGACCAACCCGCTCTCGGAAATCACCCACAAACGCCGTGTTTCCGCGCTCGGTCCGGGCGGTCTCACGCGTGAGCGCGCCGGCTTCGAGGTGCGCGACGTGCACCCGACGCACTATGGGCGCGTCTGTCCGATCGAGACGCCGGAAGGCCCGAACATCGGGCTGATCAACTCGCTGGCGCTGTATGCGCGCACCAACGAGTACGGTTTCCTGGAGACTGCCTATCGCAAGGTGGTCGATGGCAAGGTGACCAACGAGATCGAGTATCTGTCCGCCATCGAGGAAGGCAATTACATCGTCGCCCAGGCCAACGCCGCCCTGGGCGCGGACGGCGAATTGCTCGACGAACTGGTGACCTGCCGCGAAAAAGGCGAAACCATCCTCGCGGAACCGCAGCGCGTGAACTACATGGACGTGGCGCCCGGCCAGATCGTTTCGGTGGCGGCCTCGCTGATTCCCTTCCTCGAGCACGACGACGCGAACCGGGCGCTGATGGGCGCCAACATGCAGCGTCAGGCCGTTCCCTGTCTGCGGCCCGAGAAATCCGTCGTGGGCACCGGCATCGAACGCACGGTCGCCGTCGATTCGGGCACCGCGGTGCAGGCGTTGCGCGGCGGCAGGGTCGACTACGTCGACGCCTCGCGCATCGTGGTGCAGGTCAACGACGAGGAAACGGTGCCGGGCGAGGTGGGGGTCGACATCTACAACCTGGTGAAGTACACCCGCTCGAACCAGAACACCAACATCAACCAGCGTCCGCTGGTGCGCGTCGGCGACGTCATCGCCCGGAGCGACGTGGTGGCCGACGGCGCGTCGACCGACAAAGGGGAACTCGCGCTCGGGCAGAACATGCTGATCGCGTTCATGACCTGGAACGGCTACAACTTCGAGGACTCGATCCTGGTATCGGAGCGGGTGGTGGCCGAAGATCGCTATACCTCGATCCATATCGAGGAACTCTCGGTCGTGGCGCGCGACACCAAGCTCGGGCCGGAAGAAATCACCCGCGACATCGCCTCGCTCGGCGAAGCGCAACTGTCGCGCCTCGATGAATCCGGCATCGTCTACATCGGTGCGGAAGTCGAGGCTGCCGACGTGCTTGTCGGCAAGGTTACGCCCAAGGGCGAAACACAGCTCACGCCGGAAGAAAAACTGCTGCGCGCAATCTTCGGCGAAAAGGCCTCCGACGTGAAGGACACTTCGCTGCGCGTGCCCTCGGGCATGACCGGCACCGTGATCGATGTGCAAGTCTTCACCCGCGAGGGGATAGAGCGCGACAAACGCGCGCAATCCATCATCGACGACCAGTTGCGCGGCTTCAAGGCCGACCTCGGCGACCAGATGCGCATCGTCGAGCGCGACGCCTTCGCGCGCCTGCGCCGCCAGATCGTCGGGCAGAAAGTCAACGGCGGCCCGAAGAAGCTTGCCAAGGGCAGCACGATCACCGACGAATACCTCGACGATCTCGAACGGGAAAACCAGGGCGGCGCGCGCAACTGGTTCGATATCCGCATGGCGGACGAAGAACTCGCCGCCCAGCTCGAAGCCGTGCGCGAAGGGCTGGAAACGACTCGCGCCGATTTCGAGCAGGCGTTTGAGATCAAGAAGAAGAAACTCACCCAGGGCGACGAACTGCCGCCGGGGGTGCAGAAGATGGTCAAGGTCTACCTCGCGGTGAAGCGCCGCCTGCAACCGGGCGACAAGATGGCCGGACGCCACGGCAACAAGGGGGTGGTTTCCAAGATCGTGCCGATCGAGGACATGCCCTACATGGCCGACGGCACTTCGATGGACATCGTGTTCAATCCGCTGGGCGTGCCCTCGCGGATGAACATCGGCCAGATTCTCGAAACCCACCTCGGCTGGGCGGCGCGCGGTCTCGGGGTCAAGATCGATGAAATGCTGCGCCGGGAGGCTTCGATCAAGGAACTGCGCGGCTTCCTCGACCAGATCTACAACAGCAGCGGCCGCGCCGAGCCGCTGGATACGCTCGGCGATACGGAAATCGTCGAGTTGGCGAGCAATCTCAAGAAGGGCGTGCCCTTCGCCACCCCGGTATTCGACGGCGCGCACGAGGACGAAATCGAGAAGATGCTCGGCCTCGCCGGGCTGAAGGACGAAAACGGCCAGGCGCAATACCAGGTGCAGCTTTTCGACGGACGCACCGGCGAAGCTTTCGAGCGCAAGGTCACGGTGGGCTACAAGCACGTATTGAAGCTTCACCACCTCGTCGACGACAAGATGCACGCGCGCTCGACCGGGCCGTACTCACTCGTCACACAGCAGCCGCTCGGCGGCAAGGCGCAGTTCGGCGGACAGCGTTTCGGGGAAATGGAAGTCTGGGCGCTCGAAGCCTACGGCGCGTCCTACACCCTGCAAGAAATGCTCACGGTCAAGTCGGACGACGTCAATGGCCGCACCAAGGTGTACGAAAACATCGTCAAGGGCGAACACCGGATCGACTCGGGCATGCCCGAATCCTTCAACGTGCTGGTGAAGGAAATCCGTTCGCTCGCTATCGACATTGATCTGGATCGCGGTTGAACCGGCGACATTGCATCGCACAACGCATGTCCTGGATGGAGTAATACATGAAAAGCCTGCTTGCTGACCTGTTTAAGCAAACCCTCCCCAACGAGGAGGAGTTTGCCGCCATCACCATCGGCCTGGCTTCGCCCGAGAAGATCCGCTCCTGGTCTTACGGCGAAGTGAAAAAGCCCGAAACCATCAACTACCGCACCTTCAAACCGGAGCGCGACGGCCTTTTCTGTGCCAAGATTTTCGGCCCGGTGAAAGACTACGAATGTCTGTGCGGCAAATACAAGCGCCTGAAGCATCGCGGCGTGATCTGCGAAAAGTGCGGCGTCGAAGTCACCCAGTCCAAGGTGCGCCGCGAACGCATGGGGCATATCGAACTCGCCAGCCCGGTGGCCCACATCTGGTTCCTGAAGTCGCTCCCGAGCCGTTTGGGCATGGTGCTGGACATGACCCTGCGCGACATCGAGCGGGTGTTGTATTTTGAAGCCTACGTCGTCGTCGAACCGGGCATGACCAAGCTCACGCGCGGGCAGTTGCTCACCGAAGACGACTACCTCGCCCGCGTCGAAGAATACGGCGACGAATTCGACGCCGTGATGGGCGCCGAGGGCATCCGCGACCTCCTGCGCACGCTCGACATCAACCTCGAAATCGAACGGCTGCGCGGCGAACTCGAAACCACCGGCTCCGAAGCCAAGATCAAGAAGTTCTCCAAGCGCCTGAAAGTGCTCGAAGCCTTCCAGCAATCCGGGATCAAGCCGGAATGGATGATCCTCGCGGTGCTGCCGGTGCTGCCGCCCGATCTGCGCCCGCTCGTGCCGCTCGACGGCGGCCGCTTCGCCACCAGCGACCTGAACGACCTCTACCGCCGCGTCATCAACCGCAACAACCGCCTGAAGCGCCTGCTCGAACTGAAAGCGCCCGACATCATCGTGCGCAACGAAAAGCGCATGTTGCAGGAATCGGTCGACTCGCTTCTCGACAACGGCCGCCGCGGCAAGGCGATGACCGGCGCCAACAAGCGCGCGTTGAAGTCGCTCGCCGACATGATAAAAGGCAAGGGCGGACGCTTCCGGCAAAACCTGCTCGGCAAGCGCGTCGACTATTCGGGCCGTTCGGTCATCACCGTCGGCCCGCAACTGAAGCTCCACCAGTGCGGCCTGCCCAAGCTGATGGCGCTCGAACTTTTCAAGCCCTTCATCTTCAACAAGCTCGAATTGCTCGGCCTGGCCACCACCATCAAGCAAGCCAAGAAAATGGTGGAAATGCAGGAACCGGTGGTGTGGGACATCCTCGAGGAAGTCATCCGCGAACACCCGGTGATGCTCAACCGCGCCCCGACCCTGCACCGCCTGGGCATCCAGGCGTTCGAGCCGGTGCTGATCGAAGGCAAGGCCATCCAGCTGCACCCGCTCGTCTGCGTCGCCTTCAACGCCGACTTCGACGGCGACCAGATGGCCGTCCACGTGCCGCTGTCGCTCGAAGCGCAGATGGAAGCCCGCACCCTGATGCTCGCCTCCAACAACGTGCTCTCGCCCGCCAACGGCGAACCCATCATCGTGCCCTCGCAGGACATCGTGCTCGGGCTTTATTACGCCACCCGCGCCGGGATCAACGTGCCGGGCGAAGGCATGATCTTCACCGATGTCAGCGAAATCAAGCGCGCCTACGAATCGGGGCAAATCTCGCTGCACGCGAAAATCACCGTGCGGCTGAAGGAAGTCGACCTCGGCCCGGACGGCGAGCGCATCGAAAAGATCGCGCGCCACGACACCACCGCCGGGCGCGCCATCCTCTCCGAAATCCTGCCCGCCGGGCTGCCGTTCAGCGTCATCGACAAGCCGCTGAAGAAAAAGGAAATCTCCCGGCTCATCAACGCCTCCTTCCGCCGTTGCGGCCTGAAGGCGACGGTCATCTTCGCCGACAAGCTCATGCAGTTCGGCTACCGCCTCGCCACCCGCGCGGGTATTTCCATCGCGGTCAAGGACATGCTGGTGCCGGCCAGGAAGAAAGAACTCATCGCCGTTGCCGAAACCGAAGTCGCCGAAATCGAGCGCCAGTATGCCAACGGCCTCGTCACCCAGGGCGAACGCTACAACAAGGTCGTGGACATCTGGGGCCGTTGCGGCGACCAGGTTGCCAAGGCGATGATGGAACAACTCGGCCAGGAAGACGTGATCGACCGCGAAGGCAAGACGGTCAAGCAAGAAGCCTTCAATTCCATCTACATGATGGCCGACTCGGGCGCGCGCGGCTCCGCCGCGCAGATCCGCCAGCTTGCAGGCATGCGCGGCCTGATGGCCAAGCCCGACGGCTCCATCATCGAAACCCCGATCACCACCAACTTCCGCGAAGGGTTGAACGTTCTCCAATACTTCATCTCCACTCACGGCGCGCGCAAGGGCCTGGCCGACACCGCCCTGAAAACCGCGAACTCCGGCTACCTCACCCGGCGGCTGGTCGACGTGACGCAAGATCTCGTCGTCATCGAAGACGACTGCGGCACCCGCAACGGCTTCAACATGAAGGCGCTGATCGAAGGCGGCGAAGTCGTCGAACCGCTGCGCGACCGCATCCTGGGCCGTGTCTGCGCCGAGGACGTGGTCGATCCCGAAACCCATGAAACCGCGATCGAAGCCGGTTCGCTCCTCGACGAAAACGCCGTCGACCTCATCGACCAGCTGGGCGTCGACGAAATCAAGGTGCGCACCCCGCTCACCTGCGGCACCCGTTACGGCCTGTGCGCCAAATGCTATGGGCGCGACCTCGGGCGCGGCCACATGGTCAACGCGGGCGAAGCCGTCGGCGTCATCGCCGCGCAGTCGATCGGCGAACCCGGCACGCAGCTCACCATGCGCACCTTCCACGTCGGCGGCGCGGCATCGCGGGCCGCGGCGGCCACCGGCGTCGAAGCCAAGGCCGAAGGTCTCATCCGCTTCGCGGGCAACATGCGCTACGTCTCCAACGCCAAGGGCGAAAAAGTCGTCATCGCCCGCTCGGCGGAAGTCGTCGTCGCCGACCGGCACGGACGCGAGCGCGAGCGCCACAAGATTCCCTACGGAGCCACTCTGCTCGTCGACGACGGCGCCGAAATCAAGGCAGGTGCCAAACTGGCGAACTGGGACCCGCATACCCGCCCGATCATCACCGAATACTCGGGCACGGTGAAATTCGAGAACGTCGAAGAAAGCGTCACCGTTGCCAAGCAGGTCGACGACATCACCGGCCTCTCGACGCTCGTCGTCATCGACTCGCCGCGCCGCTCCTCCACCTCCACGGCCAAGGGCGCGCGTCCGCAAGTGAAACTGCTCGACGATCTCGGCGAAGAAGTCAAGATCGCGGGCAGCGACCATGTCGTAACCATCACCTTCCAGCCGGGGGCGCTCATCACCGTGCAGGATGGCCAGCCCGTCAGCATCGGCGATGTGCTGGCCCGCATCCCGCAGGAGTCGGCCAAGACCCGCGACATCACCGGCGGCCTGCCGCGCGTGGCGGAACTGTTCGAGGCCCGCGCCCCCAAGGACGCCGGCATGCTTGCCGAATACACGGGCACCGTCTCCTTCGGCAAGGACACCAAGGGCAAGCAACGCCTGGTCATCACCGAACCGGACGGCATGGCCCACGAATTCCTGATCCCGAAAGACAAGCATCTGATGGTGCATGAAGGGCAGGTGGTCAACAAGGGCGAGGTGATCGTCGACGGCCCGCCCGACCCGCACGACATCCTGCGTCTGCAAGGCATCACCGAACTGGCGCGCTACATCATCGACGAAGTGCAGGACGTCTACCGTCTGCAGGGCGTGAAGATCAACGACAAGCACATCGAAGTCATCGTGCGGCAGATGTTGCGCCGCGTAGTCATCACCGACCCGGGCGACTCGAAGTTCATCCGCGAGGAGCAGGTCGAACGTTCCGAGGTGCTGGACGAAAACGACAGCTTGGAAGCCGAAGGCAAGCTCCCGGCGAGCTACGAGAACATCCTGCTCGGCATCACCAAGGCGTCGCTGTCGACCGACTCCTTCATCTCGGCGGCCTCCTTCCAGGAAACCACGCGGGTGCTCACCGAAGCGGCGATCATGGGCAAGCGCGACGAACTGCGCGGTCTCAAGGAAAACGTCATCGTTGGCCGCCTCATCCCTGCGGGCACGGGCCTTGCCTACCACCGCAGCCGTCGTGCGCAGACCGTTGGAGAAGACCTGGGCGAAGCGCATGCATGGGCGGCGACGGAAGAAGAAACGGTCGCCGCCGGCGAGGGCGAGGAAGCGCCGCGGGAGGAACAAGGCTTGGAATAAGCGCCGGGTTGCGGAAACTGAACTTGCCCCTCCCTCCATAGCGTTCCATCCTGCGGCTGCTCGCTCACGGCTTCATCTCGCCGCCGTTGCCGTCGCCGGCGTTTTCCGGCGGATTCCCCGTGTCCGTCCCTGTGGCGAAGCGGATGCCGCTCGTCCGCGCTTCGCCCTCGGCGGTGTCGAGACCGTAATAAGCGGACAGTTGCGCATAGACGGCGGGGAAGGCGGCGCGCAGGCTCAGGGGGGTCTCGAAAAACGCCTCGGAAGCGACGGCGAAAAACTCGCCGGGATGGGTTGCGGCGTAGGGGTCGAGGATCGTTTCGATGCCCGCGTCGTCGAGCCGGCACAGGCGTTCGTAAGCGGCGGTGAAAGCAGCCGCCCATTGCCGCCGCGACATGCCGGGCGGCAGATTCGGGAAGCCGTCGGCGCTGCCGTTGGCCATGTCGAGCTTGTGGGCGAATTCGTGGAGGATGACGTTGATGCCTGGGCCGGGGGGGCCGCCGTCGAACCATGCCACGATGACCGGCCCGTCCGCGCGGGCTTCGCCGAGCATCGGGTCGTCGTATTCGTGGACGATGCCTGCTTCGTCCATCACCCGGCGCGGTACGATGAAATCGCCGGGATAGACGATGATGCCCACCCAACCGCGATAGGCGGCGAGTCCTCGACCCAGGATGAGCAGGCAGGCTTGCAGGGCGATGGAAAGCATGATGTCGTCGTCGACGCGCAGGCCGCGCGCGCCGTAGAACTCTTTTTCGCCGAGAAACGCCACGGCCAGCGCGCGCAACCGGGCGCGCGCTTCTTCCGGCAGGAAGTCCAGGAACGGCAGGCGCGCTTCCGCCCGCGCCCAGAGTTCGGGCGCGGGCGTGGCGATTTTGTTTTTACGGGCGTGGTTCAGCCAGCGTTTAAGTGTGTCGAACATCGAAAGTGCGCGAATCTTCGTAAGGTCGGGATTGTGGCCTGCCGGGGCCGGAAGTGCATCGGGTTGTCCAAAAGCCCGGCAATACGGTACGAGATCGGCGCCTGGCTTATAATGCGCGTTTCCATTGTTCCTGCCGCTCATGACCGTTGCCGCCAACCCCGCCGCGCCCGCCAGTAATTTCATCCGCAATGCTGTCGACGAGGACAACCGCGCGGGCAAATGGGAAGGGCGGGTGGAAACCCGCTTTCCGCCCGAACCGAACGGTTATCTGCATTACGGCCATGCCAAGTCGATCTGCCTCAATTTCGGCCTGGCCGAATCCTATGGCGGCGTGTGCCATTTGCGGTTCGACGACACCAATCCCGCGAAGGAAGACCGGGAATACGTCGATGCCATCGTCGATGCCGTGCGGTGGCTGGGCTTCGATTGGCGGGAGCATCTGTATTTCGCTTCCGACTATTTCGACATCATGTATGCCTGTGCCGAATCGCTCATCAAGGCGGGCAAGGCTTATGTCGATTCGCAGTCGGCGGACGACATGCGCGCGAATCGCGGCACGCTCACCGAACCGGGCATCGATAGCCCTTGCCGTGAACGGGGTATCGACGAGAATCTCGACCTTTTCCGCCGCATGAAGGCGGGCGAGTTCGCCGACGGCGCGCATGTGCTGCGGGCGAAGATCGATATGGCGAGTCCCAACATCAATTTGCGCGATCCGGCGGTCTATCGCATCCGCCGCGCCAGCCACCATCGCACCGGCGACAAATGGTGCATCTATCCGATGTACACCTTCGCCCATCCGATCGAGGATGCGATCGAGAACATCACGCACTCGATCTGTACGCTGGAATTCGAGGATCAGCGCCCGTTCTACGAATGGTTGCTGGATGCGCTCGCCGATGCCGGTCATTTTCCGCGCCCGCTGCCGCGGCAGATCGAATTTGCCCGCCTGAATCTCACCTACACGGTGCTTTCCAAGAGGAAACTCGTCCAACTCGTCGATGGGGGATACGTCGCCGGCTGGAACGACCCGCGCCTGCCGACGCTTTCCGGCGCGCGGCGGCGGGGCTTCACGCCCGAAGGCTTCCGCCTGTTCGCCGAACGCATCGGCGTGGCGAAGGCCGATTCCTGGATCGACATGAGCGTGCTCGAAGAATGCATGCGCGAGCGCCTGAACGAGATCGCGCCCCGGCGCATCGCCGTGCTCGACCCGCTGAAACTCGTGCTGACCAATTACCCCGAAGGGCAGGGCGAGCCGTGCCTGGCGCCGAACCATCCGCTCAAGCCCGAACTTGGCAAGCGCGATATTCCCTTCGGGCGCGAGTTGTGGATCGAGCGCGAAGATTTCATGGAAACGCCGGTCAAGGGTTTTCACCGCCTTTATCCGGGCAACACGGTGCGGCTGCGCTATGGTTATGTGATCAGATGCACAGGTTGCGAAAAAGATACGGATGGCCGTGTCACTACCGTTTTCGCCGAATATTTTCCCGATTCCAGGTCGGGCACGCCGGGCGCGGACAACTACAAGACCAAGGGTAATCTGCACTGGGTCTGCGCCGCGAACGCCTATACCGCCGAGGTCAGGCTCTACGATCGTTTATTCGCCCATCCCTATCCGGGCCAGCGCCGCGAAGGCGATCCGGAAAGCGCCGTGCGCGATTTTCTCGACGATCTCAATCCGGGTTCGATCCGCATCGTCCAGGCCCGGCTGGAGCCGGCGCTCAGGGCCGCGCATCCGGAAGATCGCTTCCAGTTCGAGCGGCATGGCTATTTCATTGTGGATCGCTACGATTCCGCCGAAGGCGCGCCGGTTTTCAACCGCAGCATTCCGCTCAAGGACTCCTGGACGAAGGATAGAAAGACGCGCGGCTGAGGCGGTCGATCCGCGACTGGACAACAATGGATTTTACAAGTTGCTCCCCATGGCTGTGTAAGTCAATATAATCGCCCCAAAGACCCGCCGGACGCGCGCAGGCTGTTTCCTGTAGCCGTCACGGGATGCAGAGCAGTCTTGCCGTACCCCGACCCGCAGTGAAACCAATTACATTACCTGCCCACCGTTCCCTCATGCTTTTGGCCGCCGCCGCTTTCATCGTGGCGGTCTGGCTCCTTACCCGGCCCAAACCGGTCGATGTCGTCGTCCATGCGACCGGGCGCGGCACGGTCGAGTCCACCGTAATCAATACTCGCGCCGGCGTGGTCGAAGCCTGCCAGCGCACCAAGCTTTCCACCATCACGGGCGGACGTATCGACTACCTCGGCGCTAAGGAAGGCGACCGCGTCGTGGCGGGTCAAGTGCTGATGCGCCTGTGGCAAGGCGACCTGCACGCGAGCCAGTCCGTGGCGCAGGCCCGGCTGGCCAGCGCCCGGCAGCGCCAGCTCGAATCCTGCGCCCTGGCGGATCAGGCGGAAAAGGAAGCCAAGCGCCAGGAAGAACTGGTCAAGAGCAACTACGTTTCCCCCAATGCGGCGGAGAAATACCGCGCCGAAGCCGATTCCCGCTCCGCTTCCTGCGCCAGCGCCGCAGCGGAAGTGGAAACCGCGAAACGCCAGCTCGAATCCATCGATACCGATCTCGACCGTACCGTGATCGTTGCGCCATTCGACGGCACGATCGCCAAGATCAACGGCGAACTCGGCGAAATCTCCACGCCGTCGCCCACCGGCATCGCCATGCCGCCCGCCATCGACCTGATCAACGATTCCTGCCTCTACGTCAGGGCGCCGATGGATGAGGTCGACGCCCCCAGAATCCAGCCCGGCCAGCCGGTCCGCATCAGCGTCGAAGCCATCAAGGGCCAGCATTTCACCGGCAAGGTGCGCCGCATCGCGCCCTACATTACCGCCGTGGAAAAACAGGCGCGCACGGTCGATGTCGACATCGATTTCGACGACGGGGAAGGAATACGTCAGTTGCTCGTCGGCTACAGCGTCGACGTCGAAATCGTGCTCGTCTCGCGCATCAACGTCCTGCGCATTCCTTCCGGCGCGCTGCGCGCGGGCAATAAAGTTTTGCTGCTCGACGATGGTATCGTCGTCGAGCGCGCGGTCACGCCGGGCATCGCCAATTGGGAGTACACCGAAGTCGTCGCCGGAATCGACGCCGGGGAGCGCATCATTACCTCGTTCACGCAAGTGGGGCTTGAACCCGGCGTCCGGGCGCGGGCCAGTCCGGCGAAGAACGGGGGCGGCCAAAGTTAAACGCTTTCGCCACGCGGATTCGCGCAATGGCCCAGATCGAACTTGAAAACATTGCACGCACGTTCTCCCTGGGCAATGCCCAGGTGTGCGCTCTTTCGGCGATAAACCTCGCCATCGAGAAAGGCGAATACGTTGCCATCATGGGGCCGTCGGGTTCAGGAAAATCCACCCTGCTCAATTTGCTGGGCCTGCTCGACCGCCCCGATGCCGGGCGCTACCGGCTCGAAGGGCGCGATGTCACCACGCTGTCTTCCGACGAACTGGCCGCGGTGCGCCGTCAGCGGATCGGCTTCATCTTCCAGAGTTTCCACCTCATTCCCCGGCTCACCGCCGCCGAGAACATCGCCTTGCCGCTCGTGCTCGCCGGTGCGCCGCTCGCCGTGCGCGAAAAGCAGGTGCGCAGCGCGCTTGCCAAGGTGGGGCTCGAATCCCGCGCCGGACACCGCCCCGACGAGCTCTCCGGCGGCCAGCGCCAGCGTATCGCCATCGCCCGCGCCATCATCATGCGACCGGCGATGTTGCTTGCCGACGAACCGACCGGCAATCTGGATCGCCACACCGGCCAGGAAGTCACCGAATTGCTGGAAGGTCTCAACGCCGCGGGCACGACGCTCATCGTCGTCACCCACGACTCGGTGCTGGGCCGCCGCGCGCGGCGCAGGCTGTTGATGGTGGATGGCGTGCTCACCGACGACAAAAGCGAAGCGGCGAACGGCCCGCCTCCCGCGCTTCCCGCGCCTATGGAACGGCAACGGGGCGGCATGCAATGAAATGAGCGCCGCCGACGCGACCCTGACCGCTCTTGACACCCTGCGTTTCGCTATCCGCGCTGCGCTCGGCTATCCGCTGCGCACCGCGCTGCTGATATTGGCGATGTCGATCGGCGTGGCGGCGGTCGTGACCCTTACCGCAGTCGGCGACGGCATGCGGCGCTATGTTGCCGGTCAATTCGCCTCGCTGGGCGCCAATCTCATCATTGTCTTGCCGGGGCGCACCGAAACCGGCGGACTCCAGCCCAACAGCTTTGTCGCCAGCACGCCGCGCGATCTGACCATCGAAGACGCGGCGGCCCTTGCGCGCGCGCCGCTCGTACAGCGCGCGGCGCCGATTTCGGCGGGCAATTCGGAAGCCGCGGCCAACGGGCGATTGCGCGAAGTCATGGTGCTCGGTACCTCGTCCGATTTCATCGCCATCCGCCAACTCTCTCTCGCCCAGGGGAATTTCCTCCCCGTCACGGACTGGCGGCGCGGCGGCGCCGTGGCGGTTCTCGGCGCGACCGTCCACAACGAACTGTTCGGCAACAATTCTTCCATCGGGCAGACGATTCGCCTCGGCGATCGCCGCCTGCGGATCGTCGGCGTGATGGAACCCTCGGGCCAGGGCCTGGACATGAACACCGATGAACTGGTCATCGTGCCCGTCGCCACCGCGCAGGCGATCTTCGACACCGGTTCCCTGTTCCGCATCCTGGTCGAAACCCGCGACCGCGATGCCATCGACGCCGCGAAGACCGGGCTGGAAAACATCATGCGCGAGCGTCACGAAGGCGAACTCGACGTCACTTTGGTTACACAAGATGCCGTGCTCGTTACGCTCGATGACATTCTCGGTTTGCTCACACTGGCAATCGCCGGCATTGCCGCCATCAGTCTGATCGTGGCCGGTATCCTGGTCATGAACGTCATGCTGGTGGCCGTCACCCAACGTACCGCCGAAATCGGGCTTCTCAAGGCATTTGGCGCGCGCGGGCGCGACATCGTTTGCATTTTTCTCACCGAAGCGGCGCTGCTCTCGTTCGCGGGCGCGCTGACCGGCTACCTGTTCGGCCTGGCCGGGGCCTGGCTCGTCCGGCTGCGCTGGCCGGAACTCCCGGCCTGGCCGCCCGCCTGGGCCGTGGCGGCGGCGTTGTGCGTCGCGCTGGGCAGCGGCCTGGTTTTCGGCGTCATGCCCGCGCGGCGGGCGGCGGCGCTCGATCCGGTACTCGCCCTGACGCGGCACTGAAAACCATGCGCTGGCGCGACCTTTTCCACTTTGCCCTGCACGCCCTCGCCGTTTACCGCCTGCGCAGCTTCCTCACCCTGCTCGGTATCGCCATCGGCATCGCGGCGGTGATCCTGCTCACCACGATCGGTGAAGGCGTCCACAACTACGTGCTCAATGAATTTGCCAAATTCGGCACCAACATCGTCAAAATCACGCCGGGCCGCCAAAGCGCGCATGTCGGCATGCCCTCAACGGCCCGCGACCTGACCCTGGACGACGCGGCGGCGCTCGCCCGCTTGCCTTACGTTTCCAACGTCAACGCCGTTGCACTGGGCAATGCCGAAATCCGCGCCAATGGGCGGGTGCGCCGTAGTTCGGTCATGGGCGTCGGCCCGACGATGCACACTCTCTATTCCGTCGGCGTCGCCGCGGGCCGTTTCCTGGATGAGGCGGATGGCGGCAGGGATGCGCGTGCATTGGCGGTGCTCGGCTCGACTCTTAAGGATGAGTTGTTCGGCATAAGCAACGCGGTCGGCGCGCGCGTCGAAATCGGCGGCGAACGCTATCGCGTCATTGGCGTCCTGCAATCGAAAGGGCAACTCCTTCATGTGGATATCGACGATGTCATCTATGTCCCGACCTCGCGGGCAATGGCGCTCTACAACCGCAGCGGCGCGGATCACATCAAGCTTGCCTACGATGTTCACGCCGACGTCGGACAAGTCCTGTCCGTGATACGCCAGACCCTCATCTCCCGTCACGGTCGCGAAGATTTCACCCTCACGACGCAAGAGGAGATGATCTCCGCTCTCCTCGACATCCTGCGCATTGTCACCTCCGCCATCAGCGCGCTCGGCGGCATCTCGCTCATCGTCGGCGCGGTGGGTATCGCTACCATCATGACCATTGCCGTTGCCGAACACACCTCCGAAATCGGCCTCATGGTTGCGCTGGGCGCGCGCCGCCGAACCATCCTCGGTCTTTTCCTCGCCGAAGCGGTGGCGCTGGCCGCGCTCGGCGGCTTGCTGGGGCTGGTCATCGGCGTCGGACTGGCCTGGCTGGCGGGGGTATTGGTTCCGGCGCTGCCGGTCAGCACGCCATGGATATTCGTCCTCGCCGCCGAATTCGTCGCCATCCTGATCGGATTGGCTTCCGGCGTGCTGCCCGCGCGGCGCGCGGCGCGGCTCAACGTCATCGACGCCCTGCGCACGGAATGACTCCATCGGCGTCTCCGCCGTAACGGAACGCCGGGTCAGCGCCTGGAGACCATGTGGGCATCCATGCATGCCACAGCTTCATCATGCGGGATGGCGTAGGCGTCACGGTATTTGTTGCGCCGTGTGTTTCACTCGCAAAATTTCCACGGTGCGCGCCTCGTCCAGCACACGGTAGAACATGATGTAATGCCGATGAGCAACCAGTTCGCGCACGAAGGCGGGCAGACCTGGTCGACCGTCGCGGCCCATCCTTGGATGCCGCGTGAGCAGCAAGGTTTTGTCGCGCAGTTCCTTGCCGAACGCCTCGGCCTTGATCGGATCGTCCTGGGCAATGTAGTCGACAATGTTCTCCAGATCGGCCTCGGCCATCGGACGCCAGACGATGCGGTAAGGGGTTTTTGCCGCCACTCAATCGTCCTTCGCTACGCCCCTGATTCGTGGCTTCGCAAGGTTGGCCACCATGCGCGCCATGACTTCATCGTGCGGGACGCTTGGCCGAGGGTCGTCGATGGCCTCTTGAATCCCAGCGGCAAGCCATTTCATGTAAGCAGCGGCCTGGTGCGCCTTGCGCATCGCCTCGGCGCGCCCGCGATTGCCGAAGGAGTCTTCCTTTTCAGCCGGGTTCCACTCGCTGGCATCGAATTGGCCGACGGTAATGCCCACGTCGCGCAGCACGTTCAGGGCGGCAATGGGGTTACCGAAGCGGCGCGGGTCACTGCTGCGGGCTTTCGCCAGTACGGCGTCGCCGCCGCTACGCGTGGCAATCTGCACGAGAAACACCCCACCCCGTCCTTTCAGGGTCACGCCCGCCACTCCGCCGGCATCGTTCGCGGTGCGTAGTTGTTCAATGGTCATGCTCCGCACGATCAACTCCTTGTACTTTGTCTGATTCTACAGGATGGATTGTGCACATTTTCAAGGAGGCGTGCAAGTTCTCATTCCCGCAATCCTGGCGCGGTCGCCGTCCATTCCCAATGCCCCGGCCCATCGCCTGTTTGCGCCGGTCGCGCACTTGCTGGCGCAGCCGTGCGTAGCGGGAGCCATCAAGTGGAAATTTTATAGCTTGAATCGGGCCGCGCTTGCCCTCATAATCCGCTCCATGGTTGTAATCCCGGCAACCCGGAGGCGTTCTGGACAGGGGTTCGACTCCCCTCATCTCCACCCAAGCGCATGAGTGTTGCGTGTGTTTGGGTGGGGATGTACCGGTTTCGACAGGGCGAGTGAAGGTGCGCAGGCAACCCGAGAGGCGACGGACGTAATCCGCGCAAATCCATAAACGCCAACGATGAGCGTTTTGCAATCGCTGCTTAAGCTGATTGCCGGGGCCGCTGAAGCCTTGTAACCCAAGACAGCCGGCGGGGGCTTCGGCCTCCGCCGTCACGTTTACGCCACGGTTTGCCGGATATCCGGCCCATGCCCGGAGGGCAGGGCGGCCGCGGGAGCGCATCCGCCCGCTTTCCCTGCCGGCGCGCTCCATCCAATCATGGAGAGGGGTTCGTCGCTTCAGGCCGATCTCGACGGCGTGAACCGCCCAGTGCAAATCGGCGCGCCGGGTTTTCTGGTATCGTTGCGGCAGTGCACCATTTCATAGGCGCGCCGCCAGCCGTACCGGTGTGCTCCCGGCGGTGCACGAAGGAGAATCCGGTATATGAACAGACTCGTTTCCACGCCCGGCCTGGGCATTTTGCGCAATGCGCTCACTATCAATGTCGAGGACTATTTTCAGGTTTCGGCCTTGGCGGCGTATTTTCCGCACGAGACATGGGCGTCGACGCCGTGCCGGGTCGAGCAGAATGTCGACCGTATTCTCGATTTTCTTGCAAGACGCGGCGTGGCTGCCACGTTTTTTGTACTTGGATGGGTCGCTACCCGTTATCCGTCGCTGGTGCAGCGAATCGTCGGCGATGGCCATGAACTGGCCTGTCACGGGTATGGTCATGGCCATGTCGGCGCGATGACGCCCAAGGCTTTCCGCACCGACATCGTCCGCGCCAAGGCTTTGCTCGAAGATTTTTCCGGCAAGCCTGTGTTGGGCTATCGCGCGCCGGATTTTTCCATCGGGGCGGGCAATCCGTGGGCGCACGATATCATCGCCGAGGCGGGGTACCGGTACAGTTCGTCGGTTTATCCGGTCAGGCACGGCCAGCATGGCATGCCGGACGCGCCGCGTTTCCCCTGGCGCCTGCCTTCGGGCCTGATCGAGATTCCGCCCGCCACCGTGCGTTGGGGCGGGCGCAATTGGCCGGCTGGCGGCGGCGTCTGGTTCCGGTGGATGCCGTATGAGATGTCGCGCTGGCAGATCGCCCGGATCAACCGCCGCGATGCCCGCGCCGCGGTGTTTTATTTCCATGCTTGGGAAATCGACCCGGATCAGCCTCGGGTATGGGAAGCGCCGTTCAGGACCCGCTTGAATCATTACTTCAATCTGTCGCGTACCGAAGGCCGCTTGCGTCTGTTGCTCGACGATTTCCGCTGGGGGCGGATGGACGACGTGTTCCGGGATATTTTGTGACGGTTGCCGCTTCGGCGCGCGGGGCGGATGCGGCAATGTGTGGCGTCCATGCGTTTTTGCCGCGCGCGGCGCTCGCAGACCGGGAAAATTCCAATATGCTTCCGAAAATCCAGCATGCTCCCAAGCATGGACGGGGCGTTTTTTCTCCCCCGCGCCGGAAGGAAAAAATGAAGCGCGCTTGCCCTGGCGGAAGCGGCATCCAGAACAGAGGGATTCAACATGAGCGGTATCGTCGGTCTTTTCGATGTCCAGGGCCAACGCGATTTCGATTGCGCCCTGGCGCGGGGGATGAACGAGTCCCTGCGCCACCGCGGGCCGGGCGACGGCAGGCTTCATCTGGAGCCGGGGCTTGCGCTCGGCCATCGGCGCTTGCCGGTCGTCGACCTTGCCGCCGGGCAGCAGCCCTTGCTCAACGAGGACGGCTCGGTGGCGCTGGTTTTCGATGGCGAGATCTATAATTTCCAGGCTCTGGCATCCGAACTGGCCGCGCTTGGCCATGTGTTCCGCACCAGGAGCGATACCGAAGTCATCATCCATGCCTGGGAGGCCTGGGGCGAGTCCTGCGTCGGGCATTTCCGCGGTATGTTCGCTTTTGCGTTGTGGGATCGCGCCCGGCAGACGCTTTTTCTTGCCCGCGACCGCCTCGGCGCCAAGCCTTTGTATTATGCGGCGCTCGGGGACGGCAGCGTGATTTTCGGCTCCGAGCTCAAAGCCTTGATGCGGCACCCCGGCTTCGAGCGGCGGATCGATTCGCGCGCGGTGGAGGAGTATTTCGCTTTCGGCTATGTGCCCGATCCGCGCACGATTTTCCTGGCGGCGTGGAAGTTGCCGCCCGGCCATGCTATCTGCATCCGGCGTGGCGTGGCGCTTCCGCTGCCGCGCGAGTATTGGGATGTCCGGTTTTCGCTCGACAGTCCGATCGGGTTCGAGGAAGCCGCCGCCGAGTTCGGCGGACGTTTGCGTGAGGCTGTGAGGCTGCGCCTGGGGGCGGAAGCGCCGCTGGGCGCGTTGTTGACAGGCGATGCCGATTCCAGCGCGGTGCTTGCCGCCATGGCGGGGCTTTCGGAGAAGCCGGTCGATACGTGCTCGATCGTTTTCGACGATCCCGGATTCAAGGAAACCGGCATGGCGGGCGCGGTCGCCGGGCTTTACCGCAGCAATCATTCCAGCGGGACGGCGCGGCTGGACGATTTGGATTTCGCCGATATGCTTTCCGGTCTGTACGACGAGCCTTTTGCCGATAGCGCGGCCATTCCGTTTTATCGCCTGTGCGAATTGGCGCGCAAGCGGATGACGGTGGCGCTTTCGGGCATCGGCGGCGATGAGGTTCTTGCCGGCCATCGTCGTTATCGCCTGCATTTGATGGGAGAGCGCCTGCGCGCGGCGATGCCCGCGGGGGTGCGCCAGGCGGTTTTCGGGCTTCTCGGGGGAGTGTATTCGGCAGCGGGCTGGGCGCCCCGCGTTTTTCGCGGCCAGGCTGTTTTCCAGGCATTGGCGAAGAATACGGTCGAGGCGTATTTCCATTCGGTTTCCCTGCTGCACGACGATATGCGACGCCGCCTTTTTTCCGCATCCTTCCGCCGCGATCTCGCCGGTTACGAGGCGATCGAGGTTTTCCGCAGGCATGTCCGGCGCGCGCAGACCGCCGATCCGCTGGCGCTCATTCAATATCTGGATATCAAGACTTGCCTGGCGGGCCGCGTCAATACTCGCGTCGACCGCGCCAGCATGGCGCATTCGCTGGAAGTGCGCGCGCCCTTGCTCGATCATGGGCTTGTCGAGTGGCTTGCCGCCCTGCCTTCGGCATTCAAGCTGCGGGGAAAGGAAGGGCGCTTCCTGCTCAAGCAAGCCATGGCGTCGCAGCTTCCCCGCAATGTGCTGTACCAGACGGGGAGGGCGTTCGATGTACCGTTCGACCGCTGGCTTCGCGGTTCGCTCAAAAGGCGGATGCGGGACATCGTCCTGGGCGATACCCTTGCGGCCACGGGCATCTTCGATGCCGGTTATTTGCAGCATTTGGTGGATACCCATTTGCTTGGCGTGCGCGACCATAGCGCCCCGCTGTGGGCCTTGTTGATGTTCGAGGCGTTTCTGCGCCGCGCCGGTCAGCCGGTAAGTTCTGCTTGACCGATTGCGCGCGTCCTGCATATTCTCGACCGTTTGGGAGGGCGCAGCCCGCGTGTCCGGGGCGGGCGCAGCGGTCGAAACAAAACAGTATTGCCGCCCGGGAAGCCTGACCGGGGGACGGAGCGAGTATGGCCGAGTTGTCGAAAGGCCCGTATATCGGGGTATTGAGCAGCCTGTTTCCGAGTAGCGTACAGCCGGGTTTGGGGCTGTCCATCCGCGAACGCATGTTTCGCGTCGCTCGCCGTTTGCCGTTGTTCGTCGTGGCGCCGACGCCCTGGATGCCGTGGCAGGATGCGATAAAGGAATATCTGGACAAGCCGCATTTTCGCCCCGGCGCGCCGGAATATGAGGAGCAGCAGGGCATTCCGGTGTGGTATCCGCGTTTTTTGTCCGTGCCGGGAGTGCTCAGGTGTTGCGATGGGTGGACGATGGCGATGGCGGCGTATCGCCGCTTTGCCGCGATGCGCCATGCCGGGCATCTCGATGTGATCGATGCGCATTTCGCCTATCCGGACGGCTATGCCGCCGTATTGCTCGGGCGCAGGCTGGGGGTGCCGGTGACGATAAGCCTGCGCGGCGACGAGGCGCGGCAGGCGCAGAATTCGCGCCTCGCTTCGAGGCTGCGCGAGGCGCTCACGGGCGCGACGAAGGTGTTTGCCGTCAGCGAGGGCTTGCGCCAGCTTGCCGTCGGGCTGGGGACGCCGGGCGAGCGGGCCGAGACGATCGGCGACGGCGTCGATGTCGAACGCTTCCGCCCGCGCGATCGCGGCAAGGCGCGAGCGGCGCTTGGATTGACGCCGGAAGCGCCGGTGCTGATATCGGCGGGCTGGCCGGTCGATGAGAAGGGCTGCCACCGGGTCATCGAGGTTTTGCCTTCGCTCGTCCGGCGCTGGCCGGGGCTGGCGTATCTGGTCGCCGGGGCGGGCGCGCTGGCCGGGCATGACGGCACTGCGCTCAGGGCCCATGCGGTGCGTCTGGGTTTGGGCGATGCGGTGCGTTTTCTCGACGATGTGCCGCTGAATGAACTGTCCGCGCCTTTGTCCGCCGCCGATGTATTCGTGCTTGCCACGCATGCCGGGAGCGGGGGCAATGTCTTTCTCCAGGCCATGGCTTGCGGCTTGCCGGTGGTGACGACCGAGGCAGGCGTCAGCCGCGAAACCGTTTGCCGCCCGGAATTGGGTGAGTTGATTCCTTTCGGTGAGCCGCTGGCGCTCGAAGCGGCGCTTGACCGGGCGCTGTCGCAGCCATGGGATCGCGCAGCCATCCGGCGGTATGCCGAAACCAATAGTTGGGATGGGCGGATCGACCGTCTGTGCCGGGTCTTCGCCGAATTGACGGGCCGGACGGCGAGGGAGTAGATCCGCCGCGCGGCAAGCGCCATGTCCCGTGCCTTGCGCCGTGGCGTTCACGCCATATCTTGACCGAAGAATTGGTATCATTCGCGCGCGGTAAACATGCGCGCGGGTGACAATAGGCGGTCGATTTTCACAGGAATGACATGACAATGCTCGACGAACTGGTTCACGAGATTAAGGCGTTCATTATCGAAACACTGGATTTGGAGGATATTTCTCCCGAGGATATCGATGCGAACCTGCCTTTGTTCGGTGATGGCCTGGGGCTGGATTCCATTGATTCGCTGGAACTCGGGGTAGGGTTGCAAAAGCGTTATGGGTTGAAGATCGCCGCCGAAAGCGAAGAAACCCGCCAGATTTTTGCATCGGTGCGCGCTTTGGCCGAATACGTCGCCGCACATCGTGCGAACTGATTTTCTCCAACGTCGTGAGTGTTGAAAAAATGGATAGAGATGCTGCCTATGCGTTGATTTCCCGGCTTCTCGTCGAGCTTTTCGAGATCGCCCCGGAAAAGATCGCGCCGGAGGCCAACCTGTATCAGGATCTCGACATCGACAGTATCGATGCCGTCGATCTCGCGCTCGAATTCAGAAAGCATACCGGGCGGCAACTTTCCCCGGACGAGTTCAAGAAGATTCGTACCGTGGGCGATATTGTCGATGCCGCTTGCGCGCAGGCGGGGAATGCCTGATGCCCGGATGGGCCGCCTGGGGCGCGGGGCTCGCCCTGCCGCTCATGTTCTGGGTCTGCCGCTGGCAGGACTGGCCGTTCTGGTATTGCGGACTCGTGCTGTTGCCGCTGGCCTGGCCGCGCCGCGCCGGTGACGGCGCTTCCATCGCCGCCGTCGCGCCGCGCGCCGTGAAATGGCTGCCGGGCGCGTTGGCGGCGGCGATCGGCGTCGCGGCGCTCGTTTTTCGCGATGGTATGCCGCTTCAGTATTACCCGGTGTTGGTCGGTCTCTTTTTCCTTGCTGTTTTCGCGGGCAGTCTTTGGCAGGAGCAAAGCATCGTCGAGCGTCTGGCGCGGCGGTTCGATCCCGGCCTGCCGGAATCCGGCGTGCGGTATACGCGCCGTGTCACGCAAGCCTGGTGCGCGTTCTTTGTGTTCAATATTGCGATGACCTTGCTGTGCATCGAGGCGGGGGAAGAAGCCTGGGCGCTCTACAGCGGCTTTGTCTCCTATGTTTTGATGGGGCTGATGTTCGCGGGGGAATGGCTGATCCGCCGGCGCGTGATGCATCGCGCCCGGAGCGGGGCCGATCCGGTTTTCCAGGAGACGCCCCATGCCTGAGCCGTCCCTGCAAAGTCTTGCGCGCTATTGGGCCTTGCCCGACGGCGACGGACGGCCCGTGGCTTATCGCGGCGGGAATCCCGTCGGACGCGCGGCCTTCCATCTCGACCTCGACGCGGCCCGGCGCACGCTGGCCGGACTTGCGCCCGGCGAAGTGGCCGGGCGGCCCGGCATCGTGCTTTTCGAGCCGGATGTTTACCGTTTTGCGGTTTGGCTGCTGGCGACGTGGTCGCTCGGCCTCACGGCTGTCCTGCCGGGCGACGATTTGCCCGCGACGAGAGAGGCGCTGGCGATGCCTTGGGTCGGGAGCGGCAGTTCGTCGAACGTCCTGACGGCATGGCATGTCGCCGCGCCGGCGTCCTGGGCCGACCGTGGACGGCCCGGCGTCGTGCTTTTCACTTCCGGCTCCACCGGCAAGCCGGCTCTGATAGAAAAAGACCTGAGGCAATTGCGCGCCGAAGCGCAAATGTTCGAGGAAGCGTTCGGCGACGAATTGACGGCCGATACCCGTTTCGTCACCAGCGTGCCGCATCAGCATATGTATGGTTTGCCGTTTTTCGTGTTGTGGTCGCTGGTGGGTGCGCATCCCTTCGTCGTGGAGAAGCTCCGCTACCCCGAAGACCTCGGACGGCTGCCGCCCGCGGATTACGTTTTCATCAGTGCGCCGACTTTCCTGAAGTATCTGGCGGATGCGCCCGCGGCGGCGGGCGTGCGCTGGCGGATGGCGACATCGGCGGGCAGTCCGCTGGCCGCGGGTATCGCGGCCAGCGGCGCGGCGTACTTGCAGGCGCCGCTTTTCGAGATATACGGCAGCACGGAAACCGGCGCTGTCGCTCGCCGCCAAGGGAACTCGCCATGGCAGGCTTTCTCCGGCGTGCGTCTGAGCTTGGAAGAAGGGACTTCCCGGTTGCGCATTCATTCGCCGCTGCTTGCCGATGCCGAAATGGAAAGCGGTTTTTTATCGGGCGACATCGCCCGCCTGGACGGGCGCGGCCTGGAATTGCAGGGGCGTGCAGACCGGCTGGTCAAAATCGGCGAAAAAAGAATTTCCTTGACCCAGGTCGAGCAGGAACTCGCCCGCCTGCCGGAAGTGGCAAGCGTGCGCGTCGTGCCGTTGCCCCATGAACAGGAAGGCGATCGCGTCATCCTGGGCGCGGTCGTCGTCCTGACGCCGGAAGGCTGCCTGGAATACGGGGAGAAGAAAAAAGCGGATTTCGATTCGGCGCTGCGCAGGCGCTTGCGCGGCAGGCTCGATCCCTTGGCCTTGCCGCGCCGCTGGCGCTATGTGGAGGCGCTGCCCTGCAACGAAATGGGCAAGACGACCCGGCAAGATCTGGAACGGCTGTTCGTTTCCCTGATGCCGCGCGCCCAGCGCCTGCCGGACGAGCACGGCAAAAACACCGTGCGTTTACAACTCCAGATACCGCGCGATCTCGTCTGGTTCGAGGGGCATTTCCCCGGTTTTCCGCTGTTGCCCGGCGTGGTGCAACTCGATTGGGCGGCGCATTTCGCGCATCTGTATTTTGGGTTCGATGCCGCGGCGGCCAATGTGTCGGGCCTGAAGTTCCTGAATATCGTTCGGCCCGGCGACGCGCTCCAGCTGACGCTCGTCTCGAAGCGCCACGGCAGGGAGCTTGCATTCGTTTTCACATTGAACGGGAAAACCTGCTCGCATGGTGTTTTCGTGCCGAGAGACCAGGCGGGCGGCAGTGTGGAAGCGGCGACGTGAAGACCGTTGCCGTCGTTCCGGTGTTCAATCACGGCGGAACCGTGGGGGGCGTCGTTTGCGCCTTGCATGGCCATGGACTGCCGGTCATCCTGGTCGACGACGGCAGCGATGCGGTCACGGCCCGTGTTCTGGACGCGCTCGCGTCCGGGCCGTCCGGGCTGCCGGTCGTTCTTTTGCGTCACCCGGAAAACCGCGGCAAAGGGGCGGCGGTGCTGGCGGGATTTCGCCATGCGCACGAGTTGGGCGCGAGCCACGCCTTGCAGGTGGATGCCGACGGCCAGCACGATCTCGAAGCCGTACCCCGGTTCCTGATCGTCTCGGCGCGGCATCCCGATGCCGTCGTCGCCGGTTGCCCGCAGTACGACGCCAGCGTTCCCAAAGGGCGGAAGTATGCGCGCTACATCACGCATGCTTGGGTGTGGATCAATACGCTGTCGAGGCGCATCGTCGATTCGATGTGCGGCTTCCGCCTGTATCCGCTTGCAGCGGTGATGCCGCTTTTGCCCGCGCTGGCCCACGCCCGGCGCATGGATTTCGATACCGAAATCCTGGTGCGGCTGGACTGGGAAGGCGTGCCGGTCATCAACTTGCCGGTTGCGGTGAGCTATCCGCGGGGCGGGATATCGCATTTTCGGCCCCTGCGCGACAATCTGCGTATCTCCGCAATGCATGCCAGGCTTTTTTTCGGCATGCTCAGCCGCTTGCCTCGGCTGGTGTCCCGCCATTTTCGTACCGTGAACTGACATGCACTGGACGCGGGTCGGCGAGGCCGGTTTTCTTGGGGGAATACGTTTTTTGCACTGGGTTTACCGGCATGGCGGCATCTGGCTTTTCCGCGCGCTGCTTTATGCGATCATGCCGTGGTTTTTCCTGAGCAAGGGCGTTGCCCGCCGCGCTTCCCTCGAATATCTCGCCTGCCTGCATGAGACGAGCGGCGGTGCAACGCCAGCGCCGAATTGGCGGAACGGTTTTCGGCATTTCATGAACTTCGGCGAAGCGATGCTCGAACAACTCACTGCGGTGGATGCGCGGGAAAATGCCGGGATGCTATCCAGTTCCAACGGTCTGGAATCCCTGGATCGTATGCTGGATGAAGGACACGGGGTGCTCGTCGTGGCGACGCATATCGGGAGTCTCATGTCCCTTTACCGGTTGGGGTGCAGTCGTTACGCCCATATACCGTTTACGCTTTTGGTGCATACTCGCCATGCCGGGCGTTTCAATCAGATATTGAGTTCGCTGAACCCGGCGCTGGAAATCGACATGATCCAGGTTGGTAGTATCGATGCTGCCACGGCCATGCTGCTGTCGGAGCGCATTGATGCGGGAGGGGTCGTGGTCATCACGGGGGATCGCGTTCCGGTCGCGCCGGGCAGCAGCGCCATGATGGTCTCGCCCTTTCTCGGCAAGGATGCGCAATTTCCGATAGGGCCATATGTTCTTGGGGCCGTGCTGGCCTGCCCTGTATTCATGATGTTCAGCGCCCGGTTCCGTGAGGGGGTTTCCGTCACGGTGCGGCGGCTCGCCGATCGCATCGTGTTGCCGCGGCGCGCGCGCGGAGCGGCCATTCGTCCGTATCTCGATGCTTATGTTGCCGCGCTGACCGAAATGTGCATCGAGCATCCCCTGCAATGGTTCAATTTCTTTCCGTTCTGGCAAGATCGCGCCGGACGTCCGGATTCCGCGCTATGAGTAATCGACAACAAAGCCGCTGGCGTGAAAGCGTGGAATTGCAGATTCCGTTTCACGACATCGATCCGCTGGAAATATGCTGGCACGGGCATTACGTGCGCTATTTCGAGATTGCCCGCGCGGCGCTCTTGCAATCCATTGATTACGACTATCCGGAGATGCGGGCGTCCGGTTATGCCTGGCCGGTCATCGAACTTCACATCCGTTATGCGCAGCCGCTCCGTTATCGCCAGCGTATTAGGGTCGAAGCTCTCATCGCGGAGTGGGAGAACCGTCTCAAGATCGAGTATGTGATCCGCGATCTCGAAAGCGGCATGCGCCTCACGCGCGGCTATACCATACAGGTGGCGGTAGATATGCGAACGGGAGAAATGCGCTTGCTCAGTCCTGATGTCCTCGCTGGAAAACTGGGGGTGAAATGAAGGCAGCGCCGTTGAAGTTCTCATGGCTGAAATCTCTTTTCGCCGCGTCCATCCTGTGTTTTGCCTTGCCGCTGTCCGCCGCCGATTTGCTTGCGGAGGTTCGCGCCCGCCTCGTGCCGGCGCCGGTGACGCAGGGCGAGTTTTCACAGACCCGCCATCTTGTGCAGATCAAAAAGCCGCTCGTTTCGACCGGGCGTTTCCTGGTTGTCCGCGATGCCGGCGTGATCTGGGAGAATATCGCGCCCATCGCGCAAACGATGCGCCTGACGAAAAACGAGATTCTGCAAACGAACGATGGCGGCGCGGTCGTGCGCCTTTCCGCCGACAAGGAACCCGTGGTCGGCATCATCAACAGCATTCTGTTCGGCGTGCTTGCGGGGGAGTTCGAGACGCTCGCGCAAAGTTTCAGTTACGACGGCAAAATGGAAAACGGTAGATGGCGACTCGATTTCACGCCCAGGGACGCCAATCTCGCCCGCCTGATCGAGACGCTCTCGCTGACTGGCACACACGACATCGAACAGGTTGAAATCAGGAATGCCGCGGGCGACGTGACCCGCATCGAATTCAGGGCGCAGACGCACGCGGGGGAAGTCTCCGCTGAAGTCAGGAAACGCTTTGAGTAATCCGAACCCGCCATCGCCATTGGGCCGCAATCGCGCGCACAGGCTGCTTGCCGGGCTTTGGCTGGCTTTTTTGCTGGGGGCGGCCGGATTCTTGATGGCCGGATGGCAAGGTCGTTTCGAGCGCATCGACACCGATTTGCTGGCCCTGCTTCCGACGGACGAACGTCGCCCGGCGCTCGAAGCCGCCTTGAAGGCGCTTGCCGCCCAGGGCGAAAGACAGTTGGCCCTGCTGGTTTCCGCCCGCGACGAGGCCGCGACGCGCCAGGCCGCCGCCGGGGTGCGCGAGGCGCTTTCCGGCCTCGGGTTGACGGCGCAGGGGACTGCCGCGGATTTCCCCGGCGATTTCTATTTTCCGTACCGGCAAGGTTTGTTGACCGCCGCCGACCGCGAATGGCTCGCCGCGGCATCGCCGGAAGCCGCCACGGCGCGCGCCCTGAATTTTGCCTATGCGCTGTTTACGCCGGGCAATGTGCCATGGCGGGACGATCCATACGGGTTTTTCGGCAATTGGCTGCAAGGTCTGGGCGAGGCCACGCCTTTACGCCCTTTCAATGGCGAATTGATGGTCGAACAGGGCGGGCGGCGTTACGCCGCGCTGACTTATGCTTTGCCGCGAAGCGTCTTCGATGCCGATTTCCAGCAAAAGCTGCTTGCCCGCCTCGGCGAAGCGCGGGATCGCGTCCATGCCATCGACCCGCAAGCGCGCTTCCTGCGCGCCGGCGTCGTGTTGCACGCGGCGGCGGCGGCCCGTCAGGCCGAAAATGAAATGCGCCTCATCGGCCTGGGGTCGCTGGCCGGGACGTTTTTCCTGATCGGCCTCGTTTTCCAGAGCGCCCGCGCGCTGAAACTCATTGCGGTTTCGCTCGTCTCCGGCGCGCTCGCCGCGCTCTTTGCGGTCTTCCTGCTTTTCGAGCGCGTACATGCCGTCACCCTCGTCTTCGGCGCCAGCCTGATCGGCGTCGCCGTCGATTACGCGATTCTCGTGTTCGCGCAACATCTGGGCAACGAGGAGCCGGTATGGGAACGCTACCGCAAGTTGCTGCCGACCTTGGGCATGGTATTGATTACCCCCGCGCTCGCTTATCTGGCGCTGGCCCTGACGCCCTTCCCCGGCCTGAAGCAGATGGCGGTTTTCGCCGTGTGCGGGATTTTCGGCGCTTGGGCGAGCGTCGTGCTTTTTTACCCTTATCTGCTTCCAGCGACCTTGCCATTGCCCGGAAATGCCGCGCCGATGACGCGCCTGCTCGCGCGTTGGCCGCGCTGGCGCAATACCGGCAAGGCTTGGGGACTGGCTTTGTGCCTGGCCGCCGTCACGGCGGGGGGGCTTGTGCAATTGCGCGCGAATGACGATATTCGCGGCCTTTTCAGCGGCGATGCCGCGCTGATGGCCGAACATCGCCAAGTCTCCGAAATCATGCGGCTGCCCAGTCCGGCGCAGATGTTCCTGCTCGGCGGCGAAACGCCGGACGCCTTGCTGCGAAGCGAAGAAGCCTTGGTCGAGCGTCTGCGCCCGTTCATCGCGGCGAACAAGATAGGCGGCTTTGAAGCCGCGAGCCGCTGGCTGCCTTCCGTGGAAAAGCAGCGGCAGGCCCGCGCCTTGCAAGACCGTTTGCAGGTGAGCCGCGCCCAGGTCGGCGAAGAACTGGAACTGCCCGCCGGATGGGACGCGGAACTATCTTCCGGCGCTTCCGGCGGGTTCCTCACCGCCGATGCCTGGCTTGCGAATCCCGCCAGCGCGCCGTTTCGCGCCCTGTGGCTTGGCGCTATCCGAAGCGGCGATGGCTTGCCGCGATATTCGAGCATGGTGCTGTTGCAAGGTCTGGCCGATCGCGGTACGGCAAACGAACTCGCCGGGCTGGCGGCGCGGGAACCCGCCATTCCCGGGGCGGAATGGATCGACCAGACCGGTGAAATTTCCGGATTGATGGCGCGCTATCGGGAATTGCTGACGAAAACCCTTTTGCTTGCCTGTCTCCTCGTTCCCTTTTTGCTTTACCCGTTCTTCAAGGGCCGCGTCTGGCGCATCGTTGCGCCGGTCCTGGCGGCGGGCGGCATTACGCTGGCCATCATGGGCTATCTGAGCGTTCCTCTCCAGTTGTTGAGTATCCTTGCATTGCTGCTCACGCTCGGCATGGGCATCGATTACGCCATCTTCCTGCAAGCGCGGCAGGCCCATGCGCATACGCTTCTGGCGACCACGCTTGCCGCGTCGCTGACGCTTTTATCTTTCGGGCTTCTGGCGCTTTCCGGCACGCCGGCGCTGCATGCGCTGGGCTTGACCGTTACGCTGGGAGTGGC
Organism: Azoarcus sp.; assembly: GCA_031265765.1. Classification (GTDB taxonomy): domain Bacteria; phylum Pseudomonadota; class Gammaproteobacteria; order Burkholderiales; family Rhodocyclaceae; genus WRNU01. Next base: position 5,902 of record JAISCE010000091.1, on the reverse strand, counting down.
GTTGTCATGGCTATTGACGCCGGTGTTCCTGCGTAAGGACTGAGTATCGGCCAAGAGGCCGAACGTGCCGCCACTTTTATTCTGTCGCGTTCCAAGGCAGAATCGGTCAGCTTCAAAATCGACCCGTTTCTTTAGACCCGTTCAAAGGGAGTCCTAACATGCGTCAAGAGAAAAGCGAAATCATCATCGTCGGTGCGGGACCGTCCGGCGCCGTGGCGGCAGGGTTGCTGCGGCGCGCGGGGCGTACCGTAACTATATTGGAGAAGGCGGATTTTCCGCGCTTCGTCATCGGTGAAAGCCTGTTGCCGCAAAGCATGGAATACATCGAGGCCGCCGGGATGTTGCAGGATGTGATCGAAGCCGGTTTTCAATTCAAGAACGGCGCCGCTTTCGCTTGCGGCAACCGGTACGCGCATTTCGATTTTCGCCAGAAATTCACGCCGGGCTGGGGAACGACCTATCAGGTGCAGCGCGGGCCTTTCGACAAGGTATTGGCCGATGCCGCCGCGCGCCAGGGCGCCGACATCCGCTACCGTCACGAAGTGACCGCCGTCGATGTGAGCGGGGAAAAACCCGTCGTGACCGTGCATCCGGAAAACGGCGAGGATTACCGGCTTACCGGCGAGTTCCTGCTCGATGCCAGCGGTTACGGGCGAGTGCTGCCCCGGCTGCTCGATCTGGACATTGCCTCGGAATTGCCGGTGAGGCAGGCCATCTTCACTCATATCGAAGACCGCATCGCGCAAAATACCGAGGCGGCGTTCGACCGCGATAAGATCCTGATTTCGGTACCGCCGGACGAAACCGATGTCTGGTTCTGGTTGATTCCTTTTTCCAATGGGCGCTCCTCGATCGGCGTCGTGGGGCGGCGTGAACAATTCGATACGCGCGACGACAAGGAACAGTTGCTCGACCGTGTGCGCCGGACGCCGAATCTTGCCAAATTACTGAAAAACGCGGTGTGGGATACACCGGTGCGGAACATCGTCGGTTATTCCGCCAACGTCAAGGCGCTGTACGGGCGCAATTTCGCGCTGTTGGGCAATACCACCGAATTCCTCGATCCCGTATTTTCTTCCGGCGTCACCATCGCGTTCAAATCGTCCGATCTGGCGGTCAAGGCGCTTTTGAAGCAACTCGCGGGCGAGCCTGTCGACTGGGAGCGCGAATATGCCGCGCCGCTCAAGGTGGGAGTCGAGGCATTTCGCGCTTTCGTGACCGCATGGTACGACCGGCGCTTGCAGGACATCATTTTCGCGCCCAATAAACCGCCGGAAGTCGAGCGCATGGTATCCGCGGTACTGGCCGGTTACGCTTGGGACGAGAAGAACCCGTTCGTCGCCAGGCCGGAGCGTCGTCTGGCCTCGGTGCAAACGGCATGCGTGTCCGCCGCAGCCTGATCGCCGGCCTCTTTTACGTTTGCGGCGTTCTATGTTTGGGCTCCTGCGCGTTGCCGGCTCCGGGCCGGGGGACGATCGCGCCGGAGCCGCTCAGGATTGCACCCGCCGCGCTGGGCGAGCGCACGGTGGAACAACGGCTCGTCATGCGCTGGCCGGGCGGCGAGCGCGCCACGGAAGCGGTGCTGGAAATCGCCGAAGGCCGTCTGCAACTCGTCATGATGGCTTTCGGCATGCGTCTCGTCAGTCTGGCTTACGATGGGGAAACGCTGACCGAGCGGCGCTTTGTGCCACATGCGCCGGAGGGCGCGCGCATCCTGAACGACCTGCTGCTGATCGCCGCGCCGCTGGAAGACTTGCGCCGCGTCTTGCCGCCGGGCGCGAGTGTGACGGAGACGCGCGCGAACGGCGGATTGCGGCGGGAAATCGCCCTGGACGGTATGATGCAGGCTGTTATCGACTATGAAACGGAATCGCCCTGGCAAGGCAGAGTCACGTTTGCGCATCTTGCCATGAAGTACGAACTTATTCTGGAGTCGCATGAAATCTGAGGTTTCCACGGCAATACATATTTCTCCTCCCGGCATTTTGTGCGCGCTTGGCGACGATCTGGTTTCTGTGCGCGAGGCATTGTTCGGCGGCAACAGTCCGGGCATGCGGACGACCGACGCCTACAGTCCCGGACATCCGCTCCGGCTCGGCATCGTGGATGCGGCGCTGCCGGACATCGGTTTCTTGCCGGTGGCGCAACGCACGCGCAACAATGCCCTGACCCTGGCGGCATTCGCCCGCATCGAAGCAAGGTATCGCAAGCTCGCCACGGGACTGCCGGCTTCGCGGATCGCGGTGGTGATCGGCACCAGCACCTCCGGCATGTTCGAGTCGGAAAGCGCAGTGGAATATCTGGCGGCGCATGGCAACTGGCCGCAAGGGTTTCATTTCTTGCAGCAGGAACTGGGTTCTCCGGCCCGTATGCTGGCCGGGGAACTGGGCGCGACGGGGCCGGCGTACGCGGTATCGACCGCCTGCACTTCCAGTGCCAAGGCATTGGTTGCCGCCGCGCGTCTCATCAAGGCCGGCATGGCCGATCTGGCGCTGGCGGGCGGCGTGGATACCCTGACGCGCTTTACCGTTGCGGGCTTCTCGGCGCTGGACGCGGTGTCGTCCGAACCTTGTCTGCCTTTCTCGAAAAACCGCAAGGGGATCAATATCGGCGAAGCCGCCGCGCTTTTCCTGCTGAGCCGCGAACAGCCGGACGATGCTCCCTGCATCGGAATCGCCGGTTGGGGAGAAAGCTCCGACGGCCACCACATTTCCGCCCCGGAACCCACGGGGGCGGGCGCGAAGCTGGCAATTAGGGCGGCGCTCGAATGCGCCCGTATCGACGCTGGCGCCATTGGTTACGTCAACCTGCATGGTACCGCCACGCGGCAGAACGACGCGATGGAAAGCAGGGCAATGGCGGCCTGCCTGCCCGTCGCCGTGCCCATGAGTTCGACAAAACCGCTCACCGGTCATACCCTCGGCGCTGCGGGCGCGCTGGAAGCGGCCATTTGCTGGCTGGCGCTGGCCGACGACCGCCGCCGCTTGCCGCCGCAAGTATGGGATGGCGTGCCGGATCCGGACGATCCGCCCCTGCATCTGGTCGCGTCCGGCGAGTGCGCCGCCGCGCCGCTGAAGTATGCGCTTTCGACATCCTTCGCCTTTGGCGGCAGCAATACGGCGCTGATTCTGGAGAGAATGGCGAAGACATGAACAGGCAGGCCCGTGACACGCATGATTATTTACCCATTGCGAAATATCTGTCGCATCGTGGCTATGCGCTGCTGCTCGATCGCGTGATCGAAGCCAGCGCGAACCGCATCCTTTGCGCGGTCGCCTTGCGGGAGAACAGCCCGTTTTGCCGGGAAGGGCGCGTGCCCGCCTACATCGGCATCGAATATATGGCGCAGGCTGCGGGGGCTTTGATCGGTTGGGGCGCGTATACCGAAGACGTATCCCCGAGGATCGGCTTTCTCGTGTCGGTGCGCAAATTCACGAGTATGGTAGATGGGTTCGCCGCCGGTACGACGCTCATGGTCGAAGCGCGCGAAGTCATACGCGACAACGATAGCGGGTTGGGAACCATGGCCTGTGCGATATACCATCCGGCCGATGTCCTGATTGCAAGAACCCAATTGACCGCGTATATGCCCAAGGATCTGAAAGCTTTCTCGACGGTGCTGAAATGAATACCGACACCCGACACCCGACACCCGACACCCGATTATATCGCATGTGAAAAACAGCGTGTCAAGTATCTAACACCTAAATTCTCTCCCTTTTATCAAATTTTTCCGTTCAAAGTAAAAAACAGGCTGTCGGTAGTTACCTCTAATTTATCGGTAATTACCTTCCGTATAAACCCCCAAACCTACAAAGGCGAACCCATGAATACGTTGTATTCATTTTCAATTAATAGCGGCGGCAAAACCGCCAAAAGTGAGGTTAAACATGGCTCATTATGTTGAGTGGCTCCCTTCGGCAAGAAGGGCGGTTGGGGGCCGATGGTATCGGCGCTTATTCCGTAAGGAATAAGAGATGCCCTAACAGGTATGTTACCCGCTTATGCGGTGGTTAAACATAAAATTATTGTCCGGCGGGACATTAAAAACGCGAAGGAGAAAAGTATGCAGAAAAAATGTTTGTTGGGAATGTCATGTGTGACGTTGATGTCCATCGTAACGGCATCGGTCGTTATTGGCTGTGTCGGGGGGCCAAAGGTAAACACCAGGGAGCTGGACAACAAGGGGCGGGCCCTCGGCGTATCTACCCCGGACTGGATCAAGCTGTATGTGGCTAACGGTATTATGGCGGTGCAGGCTCAGCCCCAATTCGAGGGTCTGTACTGCATTATCGGGGATGAAACCTCCACTAACCGGCAGTTTGCCCTGGCCTGGGCGGACAACTTCAGCGCCCAGCAGCGGATCGGCGCTATGCTGCGGACCAACATCGCCAGCAAGTACGAGGCCACAGTAAGCGGAAGCTCCCAATCTTCCGGCGGGGCCAATTCCTCATCGGCAGCGGGAACCGCATCGGCGGAGTACCGCCAGGAAATTGACAATATGGTCAATGCGGTGGTGAACGTATCCTATTCGGGGGCACAGCGGGACTCGGACTGGTGGACCCTCACGCGGCGTTACGACCCGGACCAGAAGGATGTGTATAGCGACGAGTATACCGCTTATGTCCTGTACACCATCCCCAAGACGCAACTGAACCAGCAGATTGCCTATGCGCTGGAAACGAGTGTGGCAAAGGACTCGGCCCTCTACGACATTACCATCCAAATCGCCACAGAAATTCTGTCGGAGGGCTTTGAGTATCTGGGAGCGGGAGACCTTGCGTCTGCCGAAACCCCGACCCAAACACCGGCAGAAGTACAGGCCGTAATCGCCACGGGTCTTTCGGGCAAGGTTGTCATCAGAAATAACTCAAGCCGTACCGCCAGTGTTTTGTCATCGATAAAAATTTACAAGGGCTATGAGGCAAAAGGCCTGCCCTACATGACCTATGATAATTCGGTGCTGGGAGGGCAGCAGGCAAGCTGGGATTTGCCCGAAGGGATATATACCTTTGAGACATTTCTGAACGACCGTACCGAAAGCCAGAAGGAAGGCGAAGGCGGGTATGGCACGGACAGCGGAACCTCCACCGTGGGTATTACCTCCAAAGATAGTTTTGCCGCTGATTTTGTGGACGGCGGCTTGACTTCGTTCACCAGAAAATAAAGGAAAACGTGTATGAAAAGCGGTACTACATTTTACCTAAGGGCGGCAGTGTGCTGGTTTATTGCCATAACCTTTGCCTGTGCCGCTTCGCCCCAAAGGGCGGAGGCCCAGGTTGCTCCATCGTGGGTACAGAACCTTGAGCAGGCCTACCCATCGCGGGAATGGGTTGCCGTTACTGCCCAGGGTACGGATCGGAATCAGGCCGAAAGCGCCGCCATGAACGCCCTGGCGAGGGCCTTTAAGACCGATGTGGCAAGCCTCGCCATTGCTTCCCAGCAATTTTCCCAGATGGTAAATACCATGGCGGGGAAACAGTCTGTGTCTTTTGACCAGTCGCAAAATTTTGCCCAGGAGGTGAATACCGCCAGCAGTGTGCAGGGTCTGATTGGCGTGCAAACCGATATGTATACCGCAAGGGACAATACCGTCTATGTCACCGCCCGCATGAACCGCGCCGAATGTGGGCGGCGGTATCAGGCGATGATCCGGGAAAACGACCGGGTTATAGCCCAACTACTGGGGACAGCCAGACGTTTGCCGGAAAGCTTCGACGCCTACAGCGCACTGAACTACGCCTACAGCCTTGCCGTCCCTACGGATAACTTTCAAGGTATATGGGAAGTCCTTGACGTCGGAGCGGTTTCACAAAAGCCTTCCTACGGGAGTGCGGACGCCATCAAGACGCTGATGCAAAACACCGCCCGCGCCATTCATCGCCGTTACGGTGGATGGCGA
>JAISCE010000051.1 GCA_031265765.1 Azoarcus sp. | reverse complement strand
TCAGTTCCACTGATTGCTCCTGTGTCAACATGATGTGCAGCCCAAAAACTGCCATCTTCCATCAACTGGGTCAGTTTTATTCCGGCAACCGGGGGCAGTTTTACATCGGCTATAACAAGCATGGCATCCTTAGCATAAATAGGCGGTATAATGCGATTCATACGGCGTTCGCTTCATCTCAGTTGGGTGTTCACGGCGAATTTTATACACATTATGATAAGGAATTTTCATGCCTGATACCAAGCTTTCTCGCAGGGAAGCTTTTCGTGCAGTTATCCGGTCGTTCCTCGACGAACGTCTGGAAGAGCGGTGCGAAAAGCTGGTTCCCGACGACCCCAAGCGAGCTCAATTGATTGAACAGTTCCAGTTTGCGACCTGGCTTAAGGATGCCGCGCGGCGTGTCAGCTGGATTCAGGCGGCTACACACTCGCTTAAAGCCATTCATCCCGACGCGCGGGGTAGCAATCTATATTGTGATCCACTATCGCTTATGCCACGGACGGAAATCGGTAGCCACCTTCTGGACGAACATTTTAGCTGCGACGTCGTTGGCAACGCCGGCGCGCTTGATGTCTACAAATTCCTGCGTCTGAAAGTTGCCGATCAATCGCTATTGGATGCCATCTTGGTGCAGGACGTCGATCTGCTCGCGGCGCTTTCGGACGATCCCCTGCAAGCCAAAACCTGGGCCAGCGCATTTGCCTCGCTGGTTTCGCCGCGTGGCGCGCCGACATCGCATACCCGTGCCAAGCAGGTTTACTGGCTGATTGATGGCGATGCGAATGACAACCAAGCCTACCATTTGCTGGCGCCGCTTTTTGCAACCTCCCTGACCCACCAAGTCTATGCAAGGATTGTGCGGGATCGCTTCGGCGATGAAAAGCATGACCTAAAAGCTGCCCGGCAAGCGCGTCGTGAAGGGAAGGATCATCCCTGTGGTTACTGCACATATCCAGAGTTATTGGTTCAGAAACTGGGTGGCACGAAACCTCAGAATATTTCCCAACTCAATAGCGAACGGCATGGAGAAAATTATCTGTTGGGATCTCTGCCACCTTCGCCTTGGATGCAATATCTTCCCAAAGCGCCTTACCGGACGAACTCCGTATTTACGCGTTTCGGAAAACTGAAATCCGTCCGGAAAATGACAGAGAATTTCCGGCATTTTCTGGAAACCGACCCGCCAGACAACCGGGAAACACGGTTGAAACGCGAAGTCTTCATGGATGCACTTCTGGACGAACTGCTGATTTTTTCCCATGCGCTGCAAACCCGTCCCGCTGGCTGGACACAAAACCCCGAGTGTGAGCTGGAAGAAAATGAAAAGCTCTGGCTTGATCCAAAGCGCGCTGAAACCGATGTCGACTTCAATCAAAAGTGGCAATGGATGGATTGGCCGGGTGTTGTGGGGGAACGTTTTGGAAACTGGCTTAACGAACAATTGGGCGAAACCTTGCCATTTGGTGACGATGAACAGCGTGAATGGCAAAAAGCATTGTTGCGCAACATGGGTTGGGAGAACCGCCTTCACCAAATGCGCACTCAGCTTGACGCGCCGCATTATATTCCCACCATTCCCGCGAGAAAAACACCATGACGGTATCATTGCCTTCCTCCCCCAAGGGTCTATTGATCTTGCCGCGCCTGCGCATACAAAACGCCAATGCCATTTCCAGTTCAATGACGCATGGTTTTCCGTCGATCACTTCTTTTCTTGGGTTGATGTGGGCCTTGCAACGCAAGCTTGGAAACAGCATCCCTTTCCGTTTGCAAAGCGTTGCCGTCATTTGCCACGATTATGAAGAACAGACCACGAATGGCGGTTATACCCGCGCATTCAAGCTTACTCGTAATCCACTGGACAAAGATGGCAGTGTCGCCGCAATTATCGAAGAAGGCCGCATCCATCTGGACATCACGCTGATCTTCGGCGTGGATAAGGGTGTGCTTAACCTGGAAACGGAAGAACGCGATCCCATGGCACATCGCATCGACGAGCTTGTCGCTACCATGCGGATTGCGGGGGGCACGGTCATTTCGGCCACAAAACAACGCTGGCGACCTTTTCCCCGTATTGAAATCATTGACGAGGGGTTCGATGAAGCCGAGCGTCAATTCCGCCAATGGCGACGATCTTGGTTGCCAGGGTTTGCGCTGGTTTCACGCGACGATTTGTTGCAGTCGCGCCTGCAAAAACTACGGGAAAAAGATCCTGCGCTTACTGCGCTCGACGCTTGGCTTGATTTATCGCGTTTTAATTGGGAACCGGTTTCCATTCCGCAGACCGACCCTGAAACCGGAGAACCCAAGCCGCCGAAAATCGAATGGCGAAACGATCACGATCAAAAGCGGCAAGGCTGGATCGTGCCGATACCCGTTGGTTACGGCGCGCTTTCCGATACTTATCCACCGGGAAGTGTAGTCAATGCCCGCGATGCCGAAACATCTTTTCGCTTCGTCGAAAGCCTATACTCCACTGGTGAATGGATCAGCCCACACCGCCTGAAAAGCGTGCGGCAACTGCTTTGGTACAACCACGCCGATCCCTTGGATGGACTATACCGCGCCCAAAACGATTACCCGTCCCTTCTTACTCTCTAACTTCTGGAGATTAGTCATGCCTGAAATCAAAACTGCCTCTGTCCTTGCTTTCGAACGCAAGCTCGACCCTTCCGACGCTCTTTTTTATGCTGGAAACTGGGGCGACAAAGATGTATCCTCAAGCTGGAAGCCAATTGCTATCCACGAGAAGTCCGTGCGCGGTACCATCTCCAACCGTCTCAAAACAAAAGATCAGGATCCTGCCAAACTAAATGCTGCGATCCAGAATCCAAACCTGCAAACTGTTGATGTGGCCACCCTGACTGCCGACGCGGATACACTGAAAGTCCAATTTACGCTGCGCGTATTGCCGGGAACAGGAACACCTTCCGCCTGCAATAATCTTGCGTACCGGCAAAAGCTGGAAACCGTCATTGCGGACTGGCGCAAAAAACAGGGGTTTGGCATCCTTGCTCAACGCTATGCCTGCAATCTTGCCAATGGCCGCTTCTTATGGCGTAACCGCATCGGCGCGGAACAAGTCGAAATCCATATTGCGCGACTACTCGAAGGGCAGGCGGAAAGCAAATGGACATTTGATGCACTGGAGCTTTCCTTGCGTAGTTTCGACAAAACCACCGATGATTTGAAGGAACTGGCGCAAACCATAGCGGCAGGATTGCAAGGCCAGCAGAAAGTCTTGTTACAAATCACGGCCTTTGTACGTATTGGTAGTGGACAAGAAGTCTTTCCATCCCAAGAACTCATTATAGAGCGCACCCGGGGTAATAAAAGCAAGACCTTGTATCAGGTCAACAGCATTGCCGCCATCCACTCGCAAAAAATCGGCAACGCCATTCGTACCATCGACACTTGGTATCCGGAAACGGAAGGCGTTTTCGTGACGGAACTCGGCCCCATTCCTGTCGAGCCCTATGGCTCCGTCACTACGCAAGGCAAGGCGTATCGCGCACCGGGAAATGGCAAAAAGGATTTTTACAACCTGCTTGATGGCTGGATTTTGAAGGACAAAGTACCGGAACCTGACGATCAAAATTACGTGATCGCCGTATTGATTCGTGGTGGGGTTTTTGGGGAGGCCAATTGAGTCATGGATCACTATCTCGACATTCGCATCCGTACCGATCCGGAATTTTCCGCGCCGCAGTTGATGAACGCCTTGTTCTCGAAGCTGCATCAGGCGCTGGTCGCCCTGAAAAGCACCGGAATTGGCGTCAGCTTTCCGGAAGTCGACGAAGAAAAACCCTCGTTGGGAACCTGCCTGCGGCTGCACGGTACGGCTGCCGCACTTTCTACCCTGATGGAATGGCCCTGGTTGCAAGGTTTGCGGGATTATCTGCATTTGGGCAAAGTATCGCCTGTTCCGATGGGGGCGCAACATCGTCAAGTCCGTCGGGTACAGACCAAGAGTAATCCTGAGCGTCTTCGCCGTCGGCAAATGCGCCGTCATGGCTACCAGACCGAGGGAGACGCGCGTCAAGCGGCGATTCAGCGCCTCATCAAAGATCGCCAAATAAGCTATGTGGCTGCAAACAAACAAGTCGACCGTATCCGGAAATGCGAACTTCCTTTTTTGAGCCTGAAAAGCCAGAGCACAGGCCAAGCTTTCCGCCTTTTCATCCGGCATGATCCACCTGTACACCAACAGCAAGCAGGTCTTTTCAACAGTTACGGTTTAAGCGCATCCGCTACGGTTCCCTGGTTTTGAACCCTTTTTTGGGGTGTCTAAAAATTACCTTTAAAATCATATGATTGTTAGAGGATGCGACAAAAGGAGGAAACCGATGTTCTTCCGGAGAATGCCTGCTGCTATCGGCTTAATGGTGGTTTTTGTGTAGTTCATGGCCGTATAGGCAGATCAGAAAATAAAGCGAAGGCGTGCGGACGCAAACATCCGCATTCATGCAACGCCAGCGCCGACAGCAGCGGAACGCCTCGCTTGTCACACGGGTTTCGGCGATAATCCGCGCTTTTCCGCCCCCGGTTTCGAGGTCATCATGCCGCAGCGTTCTTCCGCCGGTTCTCCGGCTTTCAACCCTCTGACCGGCGCGCTTCGCGCCTTGTCCATCGACGCCATCCAAAAAGCCAATTCCGGACACCCCGGCGCGTCGCTGGGGATGGCGGAAATCGCCGAAGTCCTCTGGCGACGGCATTTGCGACACAACCCGGCCAATCCCGCCTGGCCCGACCGCGACCGTTTCGTCCTCTCGAACGGGCACGGCTCGATGCTGCTCTACGCCCTGCTGCACTTGACCGGCTACGCGCTGTCTCTCGACGATTTGAAGAACTTCCGCCAGTTCGGCGCAAAAACCGCCGGACATCCGGAAGCGGGACATGCGCCAGGCGTGGAAACGACGACCGGCCCGCTTGGACAAGGCATCGCCAATGCCGTGGGCTTCGCGCTCGCGGAAAAGGCGCTGGCCGCCGAATTCAACCGGCCCGGTCACGAAATCGTCGACCATCGAACCTATGTGTTCCTGGGCGACGGCTGCATGATGGAAGGCATCAGCCACGAGGTTTGTTCGCTCGCGGGCACACTGGGACTGGACAAGTTGATCGCGTTTTACGACGACAACGGGATTTCCATCGATGGCCGCATCGAGGGCTGGTTTTCGGACGACACGCCAAAACGCTTCGAGGCTTACGGCTGGCAGGTCATCTCCGGCGTCGACGGACACGATGCACGAGCCATCGGGGCGGCGCTGGAAGCCGCCCAGGCGCAAATCGGCAAGCCTTCGCTGATTTGCTGCAAGACGGTGATCGGCATGGGTTCGCCCAACAAAGCGGGCAGCCACGATTGCCACGGCGCGCCGCTTGGCGAAAAGGAAGTGGCAGCCACCCGGGAAGCGATCGGCTGGCCGTATCCGCCATTCGAGATTCCCGCCGAGGTATACGCCGCATGGGATGCCAAGGCTGGCGGCATGGCGCGGGAGGCGGACTGGCAGCAGCGATTCGATGTTTACAAGACCGCATATCCCGAACTCGCCGCTGAATTCGAGCGCCGCGTCGTCCGCCGCGAACTGCCCGCCGGCTGGCCGGAAACCGCCGCCCGCTTCATCGCCGCCTGTCAGGAAAAAGCGGAAAACATCGCTACCCGCAAGGCGAGCCAGAACACCATCGCCGCCTTGCTGCCGGTGTTGCCGGAATTATTCGGCGGCTCGGCGGACCTGGCCGCATCCAATCTGACTTTCGTCCAGGGCAGCCGGGGCGTGACGCGGGAGACGGGGGGGAATTACTGTTATTACGGCGTGCGCGAGTTCGGCATGACGGCCATTGCCAACGGTCTTGCGCTCCATGGCGGGCTGATTCCCTATACCGCAACCTTCCTTGTCTTTTCCGACTATGCCCGCAACGCCATCCGCATGGCGGCGCTGATGCGCCAGCGGCAAATCATGGTTTATACGCACGATTCCATCGGTCTCGGTGAGGATGGCCCGACGCATCAACCCGTCGAGCACATTCCCGGTCTACGCCTCATTCCGAATCTCGATGTCTGGCGTCCCTGCGACGCGGTGGAAACCGCCGTCGCCTGGACCGCCGCCATCGAACGCGCGGACGGCCCGGCGCTGCTCGCGCTCTCGCGCCAGAACCTGCCCACGGTAACGGCCGGCATCGGCGTGGAAAACATTCGCCGGGGCGGCTACATCCTCGCCGACGCCGCCGATCCGCAGGTCGTGCTGATTGCGACCGGCTCCGAAGTAAAGCTCGCGCTGGAAGCCAGAGCGGCGCTGGCGGAAGAAGGTATCGCCGCGCGGGTCGTCTCCATGCCTTCGACCAGCGTTTTCGACCGCCAGAGCAAGGAATATCGTACCGAGGTACTGGGTCGCCATGTGCGCCGCATCGCCATCGAGGCCGCGCACGGGGATTTCTGGCGCAAGTACACGGGCCTGCACGGAAATGTCATCAGCATCGACGCCTTCGGCGCATCCGCCCCGGCGGGAACGCTGTTCATGCACTTCGGATTCAGTGTCGAACATGTGGTGGCAGTAGTGAAAGGCGGCGCCTGAGCGTGCGCACGGACGGACTGCCGAAACCCGGCCAGGCAGCGGAGCGATATTTTCGGACATGACGCGCACACTTCGCTATCATATCCACTGGCATTCCCCCTGAACCGGACAAAAGGAACTCGTCATGCGCCATACGCTACTCGCGGCAACCCTTGCCCTTGCCTTCTCCGGCGCGGCTTTTGCCCATGAACCCGGCAACTTCATCGTCCGGGCCGGCGCCATGCACATCGCACCGGATGTCGATAGTTCCAAAATCCGGCTCAATGGCGTCGATCACTCCGGCTCCAAGGCGGAAGTCCCCAGTACCACATCCTTGCTCAATCTCACCGGCACCTGGATTTTCGCGCCTCACCTCGGCCTCGAACTGATGCTGGGCGGGCCGGTTTCGTACGACATCAAAATCAAGGGCGTTTCCAGCGGCAACATCGCCAACGGCTCGCTCGCCACAGTCACCCAACAGCCGATTACCGCCAGTTTGCAGTTTTTCTTCCTGAACCCGAAATCCCGGTTCCAGCCTTATGTCGGCGTCGGCCTGAACTACACATCGTTTTATGACGAACGTTTCAAGCGCAGGCAAAAAAGACTCGGCTTCAGACGTCTCGAACTGGAGGATTCCGTGGGATGGGCGCTGCAAGCCGGCATGGACATTGCGCTTACCGACCGTCTCTACCTGAACGCCGCCGCCTGGAAAATAGACATCGACACCAAGGCCAAGGGTAAAGGCCACTGGGGTTGGGGCGGGAACGAGCAGCGGGTGAAATTCGACATGGAAATCGATCCCTGGATGTATTTCGTGGGCGTCGGCTATAAGTTCTGATTCGGCGCGACAGGGGGGGGACAGGTTCAATCTCCGACTTGCGGGTGTCAGTAGACGCCTCAATGATATTGTTTTTTCGCGCAATTTAGCTAAAATTAGCTAACATTCGAACGAATTACAGGAGTATTCCATGCTTGCCGTCAATATGCATGAAGCCAAGACTTCCCTTTCCAGCCTGGTTGCCGCCATTGAGGATGGAAAGGAAAGCGAGATCATCATTGCCCGGGGCGGGCGTCCTGTTGCCCGCTTATTGCCCATGGCATCCGCACCGGAAAAACGGATCGGCGTCGCGGAAGGGAAATTCACGGTTCCCGACGACATCGACCTGCAAAATGCGGACATCGCGCGCCGTTTCCACGGCGAGGATTGAAGCGCGATGCATCTTCTTCTGGATACCCACGTCGCGCTTTGGGCGTTCGCGAACAGCCCACGCCTACAAAATGACACGCGCGTTCTGATCGAGGCAAGAGACAACAGTATTTATGTGAGTGCCGCCACGATCTGGGAGATTTCCATCAAGCATGCGGCCAAGCGTGGCGACATGCCAATTTCCGGGGAAGAGGCATGGGCCTATTGCAGGGAATCCGGCTTTCGCATCCTGGAAATAACAGCCCGGCATGCCAGCGCCGTTGGCACGCTTCCCATGCTCCATCAAGACCCCTTCGACCGGATGCTGATCGCCCAGGCTTTGACCGAGCCGCTCGTCCTCGTCACGCATGACCGGCAAATCCTGCGGTACAACGATAATTTTCTTCAAGTGTAAACGAACATTATGGAAAATCATCTTATCGAACAAGCCAGTGCGCCGCTTACGGTTGGACGGACTACACGTCTGAGATGCCGGATACGGAAATCCTGAGACGCCTTTTACAACTGAACCTGGAAAGAAGCCGACCATGACTGCCGAAGAAACAGTTTCCTTGCACTCGGCACCGAATGCCCCCGACGCCACCGAATCCCTCGTCGCCGACAGCGGCAGTTATGAACTCCTGAAGAAGCGCCTCGCCGACCGAGGCGCCGGACTGCAACGGAAAACGCAGACGCTGAACGAAGCGCGCCTCGCGGAATTCGGACGTGCCACGCAAACGCTCATCCTGCGCACGCGGGCACACACCGAAAACAATTGCGTCGCCCGCGACTTGACGCGCATCGGCGACCTGCTCCTGTTCGGCTACAACGTCTTCATCGGCCTGCGCAAGGAAACGACGGTCAGCGACGTATTCGCGCTCTACCGCCTCCGGGAAGGCGCGGAAAACGCCGAAGAACTGGAGCCGGCGCCGCTCGCCGGGACTTTTCTCGAAGACCCTCGTTTCGTCGCCGATTTCCGCGAGCTTTATACCTATTACAAGCAGGCGTGCATCGTGCAGTTGCGCGTGCACCAGGAGAAACTTCTCGCGGCATTCCAGATCGGCGAAAAGATCTCCGACCTGCGGGTGTTCCGCTGGTCGCTGGAAAACGACGGCAGCCTGAAGTACATCGACAATCGCGGCGAGCGCGAAATCGCCCTGCCCCCGACGCACGATTTCGAATGGACGGCCACCACGCGCGAACAGCACGTCGCCGGACGCCACCCCCACGTCAACATTCTCGATACCGTCTTCGTCGAAACCGTGGGCGGAGACCTGACGGTCAAGATCGAGAACAACACCGAAACGGGCCTGGGCATCTACGCCGAACCGGTCGAGGACAAAAACCAGTCGCTGTCCGACGCCGCCATTTCCCATGCGCGCCTCGGGTCGCTGATCCTGCTGAAAATGCGCCCCTACCGGGAAAACGACGACCGCTATCTCGTCTTCAATTCCCGCACCAACACCGTGACGAGAATCGACGCCATCGGGCAATCCTGCGTCCAGTTGCCGGAAGACCACGGCCTGATCTTCCCCGGCGGCTATTACCTGCAATCGGGCGAATTCAAGACGTTCGATCTGCCGGAGACGCTCACGTCCACGCTGCGTTTCAAGCGCATGATGCGCTCGCCCAATGGCGAGGACATGCTCTATATCTTCTACCAGCCGGGAGGCGGGCAATACGCGCTCTTTTCCTACAACCTCATCGAAAAAAGCCTGTCGGCCCCCATCCTGTGCCACGGCTACGCCCGCTTCGACGATGGCCGCATTCTCGTTTTCCAGGCGGACAACCCGGAGCCGACCCGCACGCATCCGATGCAATTGTGGCAAACACCGTTCTCCAACGAAGAGCACATGATCCGCACTGCCGCCGCGCAGGGCTTCTGGGGACGCATCGGCAATCCGGAACTCGTGCGCGGCATCGCCGAACTCACCGGCATCGCCCGCGCCGTGCGCGAACAAACCCCGACGCGCGCCGCCTACGAAGAGATCATTCGCCAGTGCACGCGCGCGCTGGACGCCTTTTTCTGGCTGGACACCCAGGAAGCCGGCGGCCTGGACGCCGATCTGCGCGGCATCATCGAAGCGTCCCGCAACACGCTCGATGAATTCGAGAAAGTCGAAAGCATCCGCCGCGACACCCGCCGCGCCATCGACGAAGCCGAAAGCCGCCAGCATGAACTGTTCTCCAGGATCAAGGGCGCGATCTGGCAAAAACCGGAAGATTTCGTGCAGGCTCTCGAACGCCTGCGCGAAGAGCGCGGCAAGCTGCAAATGCTGCTGGAATTGCGCTACGCCGACCCCGAACGCATCGGCGCGCTGGATGCGGTCTGCGCCGCCGAGAGCGAGCGCGTCGGCGAAAAGGCGCTGGCGTTCCTGGCGCAAGAAAACGCCTTCGACGGTACGAAGCAGGCGCTCCTCCGCATCGCCGAGGCGCTCGACAAGGCCGTGACGAGCGACGACATCGCCCGCAAGCTCGCCGAACTCGACACCGCCGCCGCCGGGCTGGATCTGCTGACCGGGCAGGTCGGCAACCTCCCCGGCGGCGACGCGGTGACGCGCACCCGGATTCTCGACGCCATCTCCGCCGTCTACGCCGAAGTCAACCGCCTGCGCGCCGAAGCGCGCAACCGCCGCCGCGCCCTGGGCGCGACCGAATCCGCCGCCGAATTCGGCGCGCAGTTCAAGCTTTTCGGGCAGGCGCTGGAAAATGCCATCGAACTGGCCGACACGCCCGAGAAATGCGACGACGCCCTCACTCGCCTCCTCGCCCAACTGGAAGAACTGGAAGGCCGTTTCGCCGAACAGGAGAACTATCTCGCCGACATCGCCGCCAAGCGTGAGTCCGTCTATGAAGCGCTGCTCGCCAAACGGCAAATGCTGCTCGACGCGAAGAACCGCCGCGCCCGCGCCATCGTCGATGCCGCCGCCCGCATCCTGGACGGCATTCCGCGCCGCGTCGCGCAGTTCAGCGACCTTGCGCAACTGCACAGCTATTTCGCCTCCGACCCGCTGGTCGGCAAACTGCGGAACCAGATCGCCGACCTGCGCGCCCTCGGCGACGGCGTGGGCGCAGACGACCTCGACACCCGCCTGAAAACCGCGCGCGACCAGGCCGTGCGCGCGGTGCGCGACCAGAGCGAACTCGTCTCCGACGGCGGCAACACCCTGCGCTTCGGGAAGCACGCCTTCACCGTGAGCCGCCATCCGCTCGATCTGACGCTGGTGCCGCGCGAAGGCGTCCTGCAATTTCACCTGAGCGGCACCGACTACTACGCCCCGCTCGCCCCGGAAGCCAACGCGACACTGGAAGCCTGGCGAGCGCACTGGGATCAACTGCTGGTATCCGAGACGCCCGCGCTCTATCGCGGCGAATACCTTGCCGGAACCCTGCTCGAAGCCGTCATCGCCGGAGAAGCCGGCGACCTCGACTGGCCAGGCTTGCAGGCGCTCTGCGCCCAAGACGACACCGCTCCCCTGCTCGAAAAGCTGCGCGCCTGGTCGGCGAGCCGCTACCAGGAGGGCTACCAGAAAGGCGTCCACGACCTCGACGCCGCCCGCATCCTTGCCGCGCTCACCAACATGCAAGCCGCCGCCGGACTGCTTTCCTACGGGCCGGACGCACGCGCGCTCGCCATGCTCCATTGGCACTACGGCTGCTACGACGAGGAGCGCACTTCGCTCCTGCGGCAAGCTCTGTCGGCAATGAACATCCGCGCCCAATACGGCGTGCGGGACAGCCAGAAACATTTCGAGAAAACACTCGCCGAGGCCATCGCCGAGTTCGCGCCCGCCGTCGGTTTCGACGCCAACCGCGACGGCCTCGCACGCCAGGCCGCCCGCTACATGATCCGGCAGCTTGCCATCTCCCACACCGGAGAACGCTGGCTGATTTCCGCCGCCGCCGACGATCTTGCCACCGACCTGCAAAGGAAACTCGAAGCCGCCAAACTATCCGCCGACTGGCAACGCGACCTTGCCGCCGCGCCGCCCGTGGAACGCTGGCGCATCGCCCGCGACTGGATGCGCGCCGCCGTGAACCGCGAGCCGCAACTGGCGATCTGGGCCGACGACGCCGCCACCCGTTTCGCCATCGACGCCCCGCGCGAGCGAGTCAACGCCGGTCTCGACACGACGCTCGCCAAACTGCTCGGCGAACACCCGCGCATCGTCAATGGCGAACTGGCGCTCAACCTGCACGACTTCTGGCGCCGCTACCTGCACCACTCCGAAGTCGCCGCGCCCGGCTTCGCCGCGATGCAGGCCGCGCGCCACGACATTCTCGACACCGAAAAACGACGGCTCCGTCTCGAACAATTCCAGGCCAAGCCGCTTTCCTCGTTCGTCCGCAACCGCCTGATCGACGAGGTTTACCTGCCCATCGTCGGCGACAACCTCGCCAAGCAGATCGGCGCGACGGGCGACGCCAGCCGCAGCGACCGCATGGGACTCCTGCTCCTCATCTCCCCGCCCGGCTACGGCAAGACCACCCTGATGGAATATATCGCCGACCGCCTCGGCATGATTTTCGTGCGCATCAACTGCCCGGCGCTCGGACACGGCGTCACCGCGCTCGATCCCGCCACCGCCGGCAACAGCGCCGCGCGGCAGGAGTTGGAAAAACTCAATCTCGGGCTGCTGATGGGCAACAACGTCATGCTCTACCTCGACGACATCCAGCACACCCACCCCGAATTCCTGCAAAAATTCATCGCCCTCGCCGACGGTACCCGCCGCATCGAAGCGGTCAGGAGTGGTGAAAAAAGCGGCGAGCCGGTCACCTGCGACCTGCGGGGAAAACGTTTCGCCATCGTCATGGCCGGCAACCCCTACACCGAATCCGGCGAAGTCTTCAAGATTCCGGACATGCTCGCCAACCGCGCCGACATCCATAACCTCGGCGACGTACTTTCCGGACGCGAGGCGCTGTTCGCGCTCTCCTACATCGAAAACAGCCTCACCGCCAACCCCGTCCTGCTGCCGCTCGCTTCGCGCGATCCCAAGGACGTGCACCTGCTCGTGCGCATGGCCGAAGGCGAAACGATCGCCGGCAGCGATTTCGCCCACGGCTACAGCACTGCCGAACTGAACGAACTGCGCGCGCTCATGCAACGGCTTTTCCGGGCGCGCGACCTGCTGCTCAAGGTCAACCTCGCCTACATCGAATCCGCCGCGCAACAGGACGCCTACCGCACCGAACCGCCTTTCAAGCTACAGGGCAGCTACCGCAACATGGCGAAGCTCTCCGCCCGCATCACGCCGCAGATGGACGAGGGCGAACTCGATGCCCTTCTGCGCGACCACTATCGCGGCGAAGCCCAGACGCTCACCACCGGCGCGGAAGAAAACCTGCTGAAACTCGCGCTTCTGCTCGGCAGCCAGACGGAAGAAGAACGGCAACGCTGGCAAGACATCTGCGGCGAATACGTGCGCCGCAAGAAGCTGGGCGGCGACGATGCCGACGGCGCGCACAAGATCGCCAACACGCTCCTCGACGTCTCCCGCGCCGTCGACGAATTGCGCACTCGCTCGGACACGCCGCAAGTCCTGCAAAAAGGTCTCGCGGCGCTCATCAAGACCCTGGGCGAACTGCAACCCAGGATCGACGTACAAGCGCCAAACGTGAGCGTCCAGCCCCGGATCGCCGTCGCCGCGCCGGACACGCGGGCTTTCGGCGAGGGGCTGAAGGAGATGAAGCAAATCTACGACAACGTCCTGATGCCGCTCGTCGTCGCCAGCTATCGCAAGATGAAGATGGATCACAGCATGTGGGAAGACATGAAGCGGGTAAACGACATCCTGAAGAAAATGGATTTGCTGATCGCGGCGGAGAATGTGCGGGAAACGGTGAAGAAGAAAGGCAGCGAGGCGAAGGAAAAACATGTATAGCGGCTGGGCGGCGAGAGTCTGTCAATTCAACTGTGTAACTGCTTTTTTGAGAGATAGGCGGAGAAGCCGCCAAAGGAGCAGAGTCATGACCCACAGGCCCGAGATACTGGACAAGTTACTGAAGGACTGCAAGCTCCCCCTGACCTGCCCCATGTCGCGCACCACGGCCGTTGACATTGCATGTAGTGGTATGGATAATCCAAACGGGTATATGCAGTGATTTTTTACACATTCGGAGGGCTGTATACCATGGCATTCGACGCATTCCTCAAGATCGATACATCTATAAAAAACGCGGGCACGAGCCAAGCTACAGCGCAAGAACAAGAAAAGATTGAAGATTTGGCAGACATGGCTGGCATGGGCGTGTCCACGCTGCACCATCATTTCCGGACGATGACCTCGATGAGCCCTTTGCAGTATCAAAAGCACCTACGGCTGCACGAAGCCCGCCGGATTCTGCTTGGAGAAAACGTGGACGCGTAGCCAAGGAAGGCATCGGAAGGCAGGAAGGCGGTGACCGAATTCGAGAACACGATGGCGCTTCCCGGCTTCATCGCGGGGATGACGGCCTTCGACACCAGAAGGGCCTGTCATGAATTTCGTGTTCAGAGGGCGTGTTGAAAATCACATGGTGGCCTGAACAAAGCGTCAGCATAGAGGATAGCAAATTGGTTCATAGCCGTCTTCCAATCGTGCGACGGGCGGCTCCAGTTGGCCGTGATGTTGCGCAGCGCCAGCCAGATGAGCTTGGTGGCGGCCCCGTCGCTGGGGAAGTGGCTGCGGGTCTTGATGATTTTGCGCAGTTGGGCATTGATGTTCTCGATGGCATTGGTGGTGTAGATCACTTTCCTGACGGCGGGCGGGAAGGCAAAGAAGGGAATCACACGATCCCAGGTATTGCGCCATGCCGCCGTGACGGTCGGGAATTTCTTTCCCCATGCGCTGGCTTCAAACGCATCCATCTCAGCCGCGGCAAGCTCGGCGCTGGGGGCGGTGTAAATCGGCTTGATGGCTGCC
>JAISCE010000007.1 GCA_031265765.1 Azoarcus sp. | reverse complement strand
ATCAAGGAGAAAGGGTATGCCGATAAATACCGCTCGCTCCGCCAGCCCATCCACTTGATCGGGGTGGAGTTCAGCAAGAAGGAGCGGAATGTGGTGGGGTTTGCGGTGGAGAGTTTGGGCGGTTGATCTTGTTGCCGTGTCCAGCCCGGCAATACAACAATTACCAGCGTGCGACAGGGGCGATTCACTAAGCTCCCAGCCAAGGTATAGTAACGGCCATATTCACGACAACACGGAAAATATCCATGATCAGCACCGACCACACCGGCAGCCTGATTGCCGTCGCTGTCTTCGGCGAATTCACCCTTGCCGACTACCGCGAGTTTGAAGAATTGGCCGACTACAAAATCAAGTTCGACGGTCCCGTCGATCTGCTGTTCGACCTGCGGGAAATGGCCGGCTTCACTATAGACCTCGCCGTGGAAGAAATCCGCCACTCCCGCCAGCATGCCCACGACTTCCGCCGCATCGCCATCCTGACGGACGATCAATGGGTTACATGGAGCGCATGGGTATCCCAATTCTTCGTCGATGCGGACATACAGGTTTTCGACAACGAGGAAGACGCCCGGCAATGGCTGGAGGCCGATCCCAAAACCTGACGGTTCCGGTTGCCCGCGAGCTTGCGTCCCGTCTTGCGACGGTCATGCAATATCGACCGGCGTTCCCGCATCGACCAGATCGAAAAGCTCGATCACGTCGCGGTTTCGCATATTGATGCAGCCGTGCGAATGCGGCGCGCCCATGGGCAGATCGTCGCCGACGCCATGGATGTAGATGTAACGCCGCATGGTATCGACATTGCCGCCGCGATTGCGGCCAGGTTCTTCGCCGCATAACCACAGGATGCGCGACAGTATCCAGTCGCGTCCGGGTTCGGCTGCCGCGAGTTGCGGCGTCCAGATTTCGCCGGTCGGACGCCGTCCGCGAAAAACCGTGCCCAACGGCATGCCAGCCCCGATCTTCGCCCGGATGCGATGGCGGCCTCGCGGCGTGCATTCGCTGCCTGCGCGCTCGCCTGCGCCCCTGACGGCGGTGGATACCGTATAACGGCGCAAGCATGCGCCATCGACGGCAAAGAGCGCGAGTGTCTGGCAGGCGATATCGATCTGGATATGCATGATGCTGGAATCATTACTCACGCCGGTTGCGTCCGGACGCGGCGCGCGGCAAAAAATGTGGAAAGGAGTGTACTGCACTCGTCGGCCAACATGCCGCCGACGAGTGCCGCATGATGGTTGAGGCGCGATTCGGCGTAAAGGTCCAGCACGCTGCCCCCCGCGCCGGTCTTGGGGTCTCTCGCGCCGAAGACGACGCGGGCGATGCGGGCGTGAAAGATCGCGCCGGTGCACATCGCGCATGGTTCCAGTGTCACGTAAAGCTCGCAGCCGGGCAGGCGATAATTGCCCAGATTGCGCGCGGCATTGCGCAGGGCCATGATTTCAGCATGCGCCGAAGGGTCGCGCGCGGCAATCGGCTGGTTGAATCCCCGCCCGACGATTTCGCCGCCGCGCACCACGACCGCACCCACGGGCACCTCGCCCGCCGCGGCGGCTTTCCGCGCCAGCGCCAGCGCCTCGCGCATGAAAATCTCTCCGGAATCCATGCCGCCGCCTCAGCGCAGGGAAAGACGCACGCCCTTCCCCTCTCCCGCGCTTTCCGCAATCTCGCTGCCGGTGGGCGTTCGCTGGAAAATGCGCTCGGGAGCGACCTTGCCCTCCCCGACCAGCCAACCCTGCACGGCGGATTCGCGGCGGCGAGCGAGCGCGGCGACATCCTCCTCGTCCACGGCGATGCTCTCCAACAGCAGTTTCTCCATCTCCGCGGGCGGCAGCGTCCTGGCCAGACCGATGAAATTGCGCGGCTTCCTGATCTTGGCCTTGTCATACACCTCGCCGAGCAAGGTATCGTATTCCTCGCCGGAGAGTTCGATGGCGCTCAGGCGGACATTCTTGCCGCCGTCCATCGACTGGCGCTTTTCGGCCTTGACCATGTTGCGCAGTTTCTCGCGGCGAACACCTTCGGTATCGCGCCCGACGTTGGCAAAGCCCGTGATATCGAGCTTCAGCGAGGGGCGGTCTTCCAGCGCCCCGGCAAGATCGCGCAGGACTTTTTCCTGCTCCGCGCCAATTCGGTAACTGCCGGGATCGAAATCCACCCGCGAGAGTTCTTCCCGCCCGAGCAAGGCAAAAGGCGCGGTAATCGCCTTGCCGATGAGCCCGGCGATGGCTCGCAGCACCAGGCCGAAAACGCTGAATTCCGGATCGTCGAGCGTGCCGCTCACCGGCAGATCGAAATCAATCTCGCCGCGCGCATTCTTGAGCAGCGCCACCGCCAGCCGCACCGGCAGGTGGGTGGCATCCGGGCTTTCGACGGCATCGCCGAACGTGAGTTGATCGAGGAAAACATGGTTTTCCGCCGAAAGTTTGCGGTTCTCGATGCGGTAATTGAGCGTGGCCGAAAGCTTGCCCCGGCTGATGCCGTAGCCAACGTAGCGCCCGGAATAACCCGAGAGCGCGGGCAGCTCGAAATCCTTGACCTCCGCCGCGATGTCGAGGTGGCGATCCTGCCGGAAGGGATTGAACGCGCCCTTGATCGCCAGCGGCGCGCTGCGGCCCGCCCGGCCTTGCAAATCGAGTTTCGCCAGCGTGCCTCGATCCGAAGACAGACCGGTCAGCTCACCGGAAAGATTGCCCAGGAAGGCGTTGTAGTTCGGACGGATATAGCGGTCGCTGAAAGCGATGTTGCTGTTTCCGATGCTGATGCGTTTCACGCTGACCGGCGGCCAGGATGGCGGCGCGGTCGCCCCGGCGTCCGCGCTTGCGCCAGTATCGCCGCCCGCCGCGGCGCTTTTGCCCCAGGTTTCCTCGGCGGTCTGCGCCGGCTCATCGGACGGACGCTGAATCTCGCGCAGATTGAGCCGTCCTTCTCCATCGAGGATCAACCGGGACTGCAAGCCGTCGATGGCGACTTCGCCGATGGCAAGCGCGAAAGGCGCCAGATCGACCTTGGCCTGCCTGACGGCGACTTCGCGCCAGCGCACGAAATCCGTATTGTCGCGGCGGTCGACGGAGTCGAAACCGTTGACCGCGACGTTGCCGCCCAGGGAACCGGCCAGCCCGCCGCGCCGCTCGCGCAGTTTCAGCCAACCCTTGGCCGAAAGCCTGCCGTCCCGGATGCCGATACGGGCCTGCTGCGCGATGTAGGGCTGCATTGCCGAAAGCGTGAAGCCTTGCAAATCGATATTCAACTCGGCACGCAAGGGTTCGGGAACCACCGTCCCTTTCACCGCGAGACGGCCTTCCTTGCCGATGCGGCCCTGCAAAGCGACATCCGCGCCTTTGGCCCCTTTCGCCGTCGAAAAATCGCGCAACTGCAATTCGATGCCGTCGGCGGTCAGCACGGCCGGTTCGGCGGCGGCGCGGTCCTCGAAGCGCAACGAGCCGCCCGCGACAGAAGCATTGCTCAAGCGGAAGGTCCAGGGCGGTTCCGGGGCGGCATGCGGCGGTTTTCTCATCAAAGACATGAAATCGTATTCGCCATTGCGCAGCCGCATCACGGCCAGCGTCATTTTTTGCGCATTCGCCCCGCCCACTCGTATTTCGCGCGCCGCGGGCAGAATCTCCATATCGGACAAGGCGAGATGCCCGAATTTCAGCAATTCGCTCTTGCGCCCGGCCAATGCGAACACAAAATCCGACAAAGCGAGTTTGTCGACGCCGACCTCGACATGGGGTCCGTCCTCTGCCTCTTGCGCCGCCTTTATCCGGACGCGAAACGCGCCATCGACACGGCCACGGCGAATTTCACCGCCGGACAACGCATCGGCGTAATAGCGCCCGTAAAGACCGGGCTGGAAGCCTTCCACCACCAGATTGCCGTCATATGCGAAGGGCGATTTCAGGCGCAGGCGATCCTGGTGGCTGAATTTTTCCCCCGAGGCGCTTGCATAATCGAGGCGAATCACGGCGGGTATGTCGCTGTTGGTGGCAACATCGCGCATATCGAGATTGATCGCCTCGATCCGGGTGCTGAACCCCCCCGCTACCGCATTGTCGCTATAACGAATCAAGCCATCGCGCACGCGCACCGAAGAAAGCAAAAGATCGAGCGGCTTGCCGCCCGTCTGCTTCGCGGTGTCGCGTTCCGGCATTTCCTTTTCGGATGCCGCGGCTTTTTGCATGCTCGCGGGCAGCAGGCGCATTACATTGAGATCGCCATCGGCCAGGCGGACGAGATCGAGCGCAGGCTGCTGCAAGCGCAATCTGCTGAGATAGTATTTCTCCTGCAAAGGCTGGACATCCCCCAACTCGACCTCCAGTTCATCCACCGCCAATACTTGTCTGCCGGCACGATCCTGAACGACCAAATGGCCGACCTGCGCCTTGCCCTGGAAAACGATCTTCGGCTTCTCCCCCTCCTTGCCCCGCTCGAACTCCACGCGCAAATCAAGGCCGAGCACGCCCGAAGGCAATTTGAAGGACGGCTCCAAAGGCAAATAAACCAGCCACGGCGGCAGTTCAAAATCCTTGAGCGACAAACTGAACCCGTTTTTCCCGCGGAGAGAAAACGGTTTCAGATGCCCTTCCGCCGCCAGGGGATGACCATCGAGATTCGCCGACAAATCCGGATCGACAAAGACATCGACTTCGACCGGCAAATTGGAAATGAAGGGCAAGCCCAGTTTCAGTTCGGAAAGGCGATGCTTCGCGCCGGTCACCCGGTCATCCAGTTCGACCACGCCGTTATCGACATGAATATTGGCCACCGAAAAGCGCGGCGGCTCGCTATTGTTTTCCGCTGGAGCGCCGGCGAGACGCTCCAGCATGTCGGAACAGTCGTAATGCCCGGCATCGAGCCGGACGAGCCTGATGCGCGGGCCTTCAAGCGCCAGTTCCCGCACAACCGGCCCGCCGCGCCAGAGCGACGATATTTCAAAGTTGACTGCGAACCGATCCAGTTCCACGGCGGGCGCGGCGGCGGCGGCGCCGCCTTCCCCGGCCTGCATGATTTTCACGCCGCGGAACTCCGCCGACAATGCAAACGGGTTGAACCCCGCCATTTCCGCCGACACCTCGCGTCCGAGCAACCCGCCCAAGGCTTGCGGCGCATAGTATTTCAGCAACAACGGCACGATGATGAAGCCCAGTCCGGCATACAAGGCCAATGCGGACGCGATCCAGATCGCCGGACGGACGAAACGCCGCAGGCGCAACAACAAGCGGATTCGCCCAGACTGCGGGGGATTCGTCGCGGGGGATTCCATTTACAGAAGCATCTCCTTCAATGCCGGCCATTTATGATCGCATGGATACGCGCGCTTTTCATCTGTCACTGCAACATTCGCGTTCCACGCCGGCGCGCGCGCGCCCCTGCCGCGTTCCGGCGCGCATCTCACCAGTGCGGCGGTATCTCATCTTCGGGCCGCCCCTGCGCCGCCGCCTGCGCACCCTGAAGCTGTTGCGCCAATTGCAAAACATGCGCCTGCAAACGATCGAGCAATTGCTGCTGGCGATAGACGGACTGGTTGAGCGCGTCGATCTGATCCTCCGCCGACATCAGGCGGGATTCGAGCCGTTCCAGACGTTCGCCGATGCCGGTTTCCCTCATCGTAAGCTGACTCCTTTTCAACGGGCGCGCATTATCCCATCCCCGTGCACAAAACGAAGATTTCACGGCAAGCGCCGACGCATTGCCACTGCATCCGCGCGGTCGCCTCGGCAAACGAATTTCACTCTTGACAGAAGTTTCAGAAAAGCACAAGATTCGCCGCCATGGAACTCACACCGATCTCCGAACGATTCATCCTGCACTGGGGCGAAATGGGCGCGCGTTGGGGCGTCAACCGCAGCGTGGCGCAGATCCATGCCCTCCTCTATCTCGCCGGATGCCCGATGGCGGCGGACGAGATTGCGGAAACGCTCTCGGTGGCGCGCTCCAATGTCAGCATGAGTCTCAAGGAATTGCTGGCATGGCGGCTGGTGAAGCTCAGTCACGTCATGGGCGACCGGCGCGACCATTTCGAGACGTCGGGGGATGTCTGGGAACTGTTCAAGCTGATCGTCGAAGGCCGCAAGCAGCGTGAAGTGGAACCGACGCTCACGATACTCGGCGAGTTTCTCGCCAGCCCCGACTTCGCCGGGGAGACGCCGGAAGCACGGCAACGCATCCAGGAAACGCGCGAATTCATCCGCGTGCTGACCGTCTGGGCCGACGAAATGCTGCGGCAAGAACCGGAAACCTTGATGAAGCTCCTCAAGATGGGCGCGAAGGTGCGCAATTTTGTGCGAAGGGAAAAGGAGGAATGACACACAGGTAGCGGCGAGGTTCCGGCCCCGCGTCATGCGGCTTCCGCCGCTTTTTTTAAACCGTGATATTTCAGATTTTACTGAAATATCAGACAACAAGGACAATCAAGATGGACACCGCCATCTATCCGCTGGAATTCCTTTACGACGGCAACTGCCCCATCTGCCTCTGCGACGTAGCAAATCTGCACCGCCGCGACAAGCACCGGCGTATCCACTTCATCGACATCACCGCCCCGGCATTCGACCCCGCCATTTATGGACGCGACAGGGACGCCTTGCTCGCTCGCATCACCGCGCGGCGCGCCGATGGCGTCATCGTCGATGGGCCGGAAGTGTTCCGGCTGGCGCTCGCGGCGGTGGGTCTCGGCTGGATCGCCGCACCCACGCGGCTTCCCGTTTTCGCGCAAATCACCGAACTCGCCTATGGATGCTTCGCCCGCCGCCGCATGTGGCTGTCGAAACATTTCGGCGGCATTTTCCGGCGTCTGACGCCAGCAGACTGCACCGATGACGTTTGCAGCGCGCCACGAAACTTGGATGGGAGGCGGACATGAACGTTCTTCTCTGCGGCGCGGACGGGTTTTTCGGGCAGGCCATCCACCGGGCGCTCGCCGCCGCCGGGCACCGGGTGATCCGCGGCGTGCACCACCCCCGGCTCCCCGACGACATTGCAATCGACTATCGGCGCGACCTGACGCCGGAAGCCTGGCTCTCCCGCCTCGAAGGGGTGAATGCCGTCGTCAACGCCGTCGGCATTCTGCGCGAGCGGCAGGCGGACGACTTCGAGCGCATCCATCATCGCGCCCCGGCGGCGTTGTTTCGCGCCGCATCCATGGCGGGCGTGAAAAAGGCCGTGCAGATATCCGCCCTCGGCGCGCCCGGAACGATGCCCTATCTTGCCAGCAAATACGCGGCGGACGCCGCCTTGCTGGAAGTCATGCCCGACAACGCCGCGATACTGCGACCCGCGCTCATTTTCGGGCAGGAAGGCGCATCGACGCGGTTTTTCCTGGCGATGGCCAGCCTGCCCATACTCTGCATCCCGCGCGGCGCAGGCGAATTGCGGCCCGTGCATGTGGAAGATGCGGCGAAGGCCGTCGCGGCATGCCTTGCGATGCCCGCCGCGCCCAGCCGCGCGCTCCGCCTTTGCGGCCCGCGCGCACTGGGTTACGCGGACTGGATGGAGACCTACCGCGGGCTGATGAAGCTGCCGCCCGCGCCGCATCTGCCGATTCCGGCCTTTGTCATGGCATGGGCGGCGCGCTTCGCTGGAATGTTCCGCGCGTCTTTATTGAGCAGCGACACCTGGACCATGATGAAGCACGGCAATCGCGCCGACGCCGACGAAGCGGGGGCGCTTCTCGCCGCGCCCCCGCGCGATCCCGCCGCCTTCGCATTGCCCGAAGAAGCCGGGCGCTTGCGCCTCGCGGCGCTCGCCGTCTGGCGGCGGCCCATGCTCATCGGCGTACTGGCGGCCATCTGGCTTTTGACGGCCTTCGTCTCCGCCGCAATATTTCCCATCGAGGAAAGCCTGAAACTCCTGCATCCGTTCGGCCTGGCGGAAACGGCGGCAATGGCCGCGCTCGCGCTCGCCACGGCGCTCGACGCACTCATGGGCGTCCTGACCCTCGTCCGGCCCGGACGAAAACTCTGGCTGTTCCAACTCGCCCTCATCGCCGCCTACACCCTGGCGATCTGCTGGCGGCTGCCGGAATTCCTGTTCCATCCCTTCGGGCCGGCGCTCAAGAATCTGGCGGTCGCGGCGCTCATCGTCCAACTTCATGCCGAGGAAACCGCATCATGAATACCTACCTGCTCATCAAATGGCTGCACATCGTCTCGTCCGTACTCATGGTCGGCACGGGTTTCGGCACGGCGTTCTACCTCTTTTTCGCAAATCGCACGAAAAACGCAGCGGCAATCGCCGTGGTCAGCCGCCTCGTCGTGCGCGCCGACACGTGGTTTACCGCGCCAACCGTCATCCTCCAGCCGCTCTCCGGCTTGTGGCTGATGCAGCAGGGCGGCTGGACGTTTTCCACCGGATGGATACTCGCCTCGCTCGCGCTGTTCTTCCTTGCCGGCGCCTGCTGGCTGCCCGTGGTCTGGCTGCAACTCAAATTACGCGACATGGCGGAAGAAACCGTCCGCAGCGGCGGATGCGAATTGCCGCCACGCTACTGGCGCTTCGCGCGCCGCTGGGAATGGCTCGGCTACCCGGCATTCACGGCGGTCGTCGTGATCTTTTTCCTGATGGTGAATAAGCCATCCTGAATTTTCGTCAAGCCTTCGGCAACATCCGGAAAAATCCGGCGGAAGTTTTCGATGCCGACGGGCAATGTTACAGCGTCCGGCATAGGCATCGTCGGCCGGGCCGCGCGCGCGGTCGCGTCCTGAAGCCGGACGTTTGCCCGGTTCGACAGGCGCTCATGGGACTACAATGGCCGGGAAATTTGCCCTTCGGCCCGGCTTGCAGCCCGGCGGTTCGTTCTGTCCGACGCCATCGTCCGGACGGCCATGGACGGGTTCCCAGGAAAACACGATGCGCGAACATCTCCCCGAGCCGCCCTGTCCAGACAGTTTGCAGCGTCCCTTGCGCGATCTGCGCATCTCGGTGACGGATCGTTGCAACCTGCGCTGTCTGTACTGCATGCCGCAAGCGGTTTTCGGACGGAAGTTCGTCTTCCTGCGCCATGCCGAACTCCTGAGCTTCGAGGAAATCGTCCGCGCCGCCCGCCAGTGCATCGCCTTGGGCGTGCGCAAAATCCGCCTCTCCGGCGGCGAGCCGCTACTGCGGCACGGTATCGAAAACCTGGTCGAAATGCTGGCCCGGCTCCACACCGGGGACGGCAAACCCATCGAACTCGCCATGACGAGCAACGGCACCCTGTTGGCGAAAAGGGCGCGCGACCTGAAAAATGCCGGTCTTGCGCGCCTGAACATCAGTCTCGATGCACTGGACGAGGCGGTTTTTCGCCGCATGTGCGGCAGTCGCGGCACGCCGATTGCCGCCGTGCTCGAAGGCATCGCCGCCGCCCAGGCGGCGGGGCTGACGCCAGTCAAGGTCAACACCGTCATCAAGCGCGGCAACAACGAAAGCGAGATACTGCCGCTGATCCATCACTTTCGCCATACCGGCATCATCCTCCGCTTCATCGAATACATGGATGTCGGCCTCAGCAACGGCTGGCAACTCGACGACGTAGTCACGGCGCACGAAATCCTGTCGAAAATCGACGCCGAATACCCGCTGCGGCCCGCCGGCGTCCATTGTCCGGGCGAAGTGGCGAAACGATGGGAATTCACGGACGGCGGCGGCGAAATCGGCATCATTGCCTCGGTGACGCAGGCGTTCTGCCACGAATGCGGACGCTTGCGTCTTTCCACGGACGGCAAGCTCTACACCTGCCTTTTCGCCAGCGAGGGAAGCGATCTGCGCGACATGCTGCGCGGCCATTGCAGCGACGACGCATTGCGCCGGCGCATTGCCGCCGTCTGGCGCAAACGTTGCGATTGCTATTCGCAACTGCGCCATGCCATGACGGGAAATCCAACCCGGAAAATCGAAATGT
Organism: Azoarcus sp.; assembly: GCA_031265765.1. Taxonomy (GTDB): domain Bacteria; phylum Pseudomonadota; class Gammaproteobacteria; order Burkholderiales; family Rhodocyclaceae; genus WRNU01. Next base: position 22,189 of record JAISCE010000007.1, on the reverse strand, counting down.
CTTATATTGGCGGCTGATCCGCCCGCCGCGATTTTTGCAGAAGGACCTTCCTTGGACGAATCCAACGACCTGAACCATTTTTCCGCCGCCGGACGCGCCCGCATGGTCGATGTCTCCGCCAAGGCGAAAAGCCATCGCACGGCGATCGCCAGCGGCGCCCTGCGCATGCTGCCGGCAACACTGGCGCGCATCCGCGCCGGCACGCTCGCCAAGGGCGACGTGCTCGCCGTCGCCGATGTCGCGGCGGTCATGGCCGCCAAGCGCACGCCCGACCTGATACCGATGTGCCATCCCGTGCCGCTTTCCGGGGTCGAAGTCGAATTCAGCGAAATTCTCTCGCCGGATGCCGAAGGCCGCGTCGGCCTCGGCGCGCGGGTCAGCGCCCGCTGTACCGGATCGACCGGCGTCGAAATGGAAGCACTGAGCGCCGTTGCCGCCGCCCTGCTGACCGTCTACGACATGTGCAAAGCCATCGACCGGGGCATGCGCATCGAAAACCTGCAATTGGAGGAAAAGCGCGGCGGCAAAAGCGGCCTCTGGCGGCGCGGCGAATCTGCCGGGCGGAAGACATTGCCATGATCCAGGTGCTTTTTTTCGGCCCGGTGGCCGAACATGTCGGCGCGCGCCAGATCGAAGTGGATTTCCGGCAGGGTTTGCGCTGGCAGGATATTTACGACGAACTGCGCACGCACTACCGGGAAGCCTTTGCGCTCGTCTGCGTCGTGGCGGTCGATGGCAAGCGCGTCGATGAACAGGATGACACGCCGCTGGCCGATGGCGCGGAGGTCGTTTTCATGTCGGCCTTTTCCGGAGGCTGAGATGCCGGACACGGTACGCCTGCAACAAGAAGACTTTTCACTGGACGAAGAAATCGCCGCCCTGCGCGCTGTCTCGAACCGTATCGGCGGCATTGCGGCTTTCCTCGGCTGCGCGCGCGATTTTTCCGGAGAGCGCGAGGTGAGCGAAATCCGTTTCGACGCCTACGAAGCCATGGCGCTCGCCGAACTGCAAAGCCTGCGCGCACAGGCGATTTCGCGTTTCGGTCTTGTCGACGCGCGCCTCGTGCACAGGCTGGGCGCGGTGCATGCCGGCGACAACATCGTTCTCATCGCCACCGCCGCCGAACACCGCGCCCCGGCGCTGGACGCCTGCCACTGGCTGATCGACGAACTCAAAGCGCGCGCGCCCATCTGGAAAAAGGAAATTTCCCCGCAAGGCGATGCCTGGGTCACGCCGCATCCCTGAGAATCCGTTTTCAAAGCTCTCCCGCGCCAGCTTACTTTCAACCCTGGAGCCTGGGTATCGAAGATCGGTTTTTCCAGTTCTTTGGAAAAAGAACTTACGCCTCGCCACCTTTCTCGTCCTGCCGGCCTGGGCCTCCTGCAAATGGAATCCCGTCACTTACAAAAAAGAACCGGCAGGGATATCCCTGCCGATTCTTTTCTGAAAATACTAAAAAAGCGCCCGGTCCCGCCAATAGATCAGCGCGTGCCCCTGGCTGCGTTGACAGCGTTTTTCAGTGTGGCGCCCGCGGAGAACTTGGCCACCTTCGACGCAGCGATCTCGATGGCTTCCCCAGTCTGCGGATTGCGCCCCGTGCGAGCCGCCCGTTTGGACACTTCAAACGAACCGAACCCGGTAAAGGTAACTTTCTCGCCTTTGACCAGTTGCTCGGACAGAAGCTCAAGAACACCGGCCAGTGCACGCTCAGCCTGAGCACGCGGCACTTCCAGACGATCGGCCAAGGCTTCGACGAATTCACCTTTGTTCATGTTCATGCTTTTCCTCAATTAGACAGGTTGTTGTTGCTTGCTTGGGACGAACGACACTGCATCAGTCCGGCGGATTCTAACACCGCGATGGAGAAGTGCACCCCCGAAACCGCTAAAAAATACCGAAGCAAACCGTATTTATATATATGTTTGTCCGTTTCAATCCACGCCCGTAGCCGGACGACACAACGCGGAAGGGGGAGGTTTCCAACCGGAAACAATTTTCGATGAAGCAGACCGCCCGCCGGAGCCTCCCGCCACGGGATGTTCATGCCGCCCTGGCCACGCATGCTAGACTTCCCGCGACTTTTCCGCATCCCGCAATCCCGCCGTATGTTTCGATCCACGTCCGTCAACAGGCAACACAGCGCGGAAGGGGCCAAGCCCTTCCCGCGCATGGTTATCCCCCTGAAGGGGGGAAGGCTTCCAACCGGAATCCGTTTTCGATGAATCTGATCGACCGCATTTCCCGTCAATTTGAAGACAGCGCCCGCGCCAAGCTCGCCGCCGTCGAATGGCTGGCGACGCCAGTGGCAGAGGCAATCGAAGTCATGACGGCCTGCCTGCTCGGCAACGGCAAGATCCTCGCCTGCGGCAATGGCGGCTCGGCGGCGGATGCACAGCATTTTGCCGCCGAACTGGTCAACCGGTTTGAACTGGAGCGCCCGCCGCTGGCCGCCGTGGCCCTGACCACCGACAGCTCGGTACTGACGTCGATCGGCAACGATTACGATTTCACGCAGATATTCTCAAAGCAGATTCGCGCCGTGGGCCAGGCGGGCGACGTATTGCTGGCCATTTCGACCAGCGGCAACTCGGCCAACATACTGGCCGCCGTCGCCGCCGCGCACGAGCGCGAAATGCGCGTCGTGGCCCTCACCGGCAAGGGCGGCGGCAAAATCGCTGCGTCATTGACACCGAACGATGTCCATTTGTGCGCCCCCGCCGACCGCACCGCACGCATCCAGGAAATTCACCTGCTCGTCCTGCACTGCCTGTGCGACGGCATCGATTGTTTGTTACTTGGAGTAGAAAACCGATGAAAACCTCGCTGTTCTCCATCCGCCGCGCACTGCTGTCCGGCGCCTTCGTCCTCGCCAGCATCTCCTTGTTGCAAGGCTGCTTTCCACTCGTCGCCGTCGGAATAGGCGCAGGAGCGATCATGATCGCCGACCGCCGGTCGACGGGCGCGTATGTCGACGACGAAAGCATCGAATGGAAAGCCGCCGATGTCTTGCGCAAAAATTTCGGTACGCTCAATCACACCAATGCGACCTCATACAATCGCAACGTGCTCCTCAGCGGCGAAGTGCAAAACGAAAACGTGCGCGCCGAAGCGCAACGCCTGGTCGGCAGCATCGCCGGTGTGCGCTCCGTCGTCAACGAACTGGTCGTCGGCCCGGCTTCGCGCTTGCCCGACCGCAGCAACGACGCCCTCATCACGTCCAATGTGAAAACGCGCTTTCTCAACAACGGCCAGTTCACTTTCAATCACATCAAGGTCGTCACCGAAGCGGGCACCGTCTTCCTGCTCGGCCTCGTCACCCGCGCCGAAAGCGAGCAGGCGGCGGAAATCGCCCGTACCAGCCGGGGGGTGAAGAAAGTCGTCAAGGTGTTCGAGTACATCGGCGATGGCGAGGCGCAGAAAATCGACAGCGGCAACACCGCCACGCGCAGCGCGCCCGTCACCGAAACGCCCTTGCCATCGACCGAACCGTCATCCCCGCCCGAAGCCCCCTGAACCTTCAGGACGCGGCAAGCGCGTCGAGCAGTTTCTGGTGGATGCCGCCGAAGCCGCCGTTGCTCATCACCAGCACGTGGTCGCCGGGCCGCGCTTCGGCGGCGACGGCGGCGGCCAGGGCGGCGAGGTCGCCATGGCAGGACTGGCGATTCCCCAACGGCGACAGGGCGGCGGCGGCATCCCAACCCAGGTTGGCGTCGTAGCAGAACACACGATCGGCCTGCCGCAAACTGGCCGCGAGTCTGTCCTTCATCGCCCCCATCTTCATGGTGTTGGAGCGCGGCTCCAGCACGGCGAGGATTCTTGACGCCTGCCCCACTTTGCGGCGCAGGCCGTCTATCGTCGTTTCGATGGCGGTGGGGTGATGGGCAAAGTCATCGTAGACTTTCACTCCCCCGGCTTCGCCGCGCATTTCCAGACGGCGCTTGACGTTTCTGTATTCAGACAGGGCCGCCAGCCCATCGGCGAGCGCCACCCCGACGTGGCGCGCGGCCAGAAGCGCCGCGCAGGCGTTGGCGCGGTTGTGGGCGCCGGTCAGTTGCCAGCGCGTGCGGCCGATTTCGCCGCTGTCGTCGTAGATGGCAAGGCTGCCGCCGGCATCGTCGCCGTCCACGCCCCAACCGCCTTTCCAGGCGTTGAACCAGTCCACCGGCGTCCAGCACCCGCGCGCGAGCACTCTTTTCAGGCTCTCCTCCCGCGCATTGGCGATGATCCGGCCAGAAACCGGCAGGGTGCGCACGAGATGATGGAACTGCGTCTCGATCGCCGCCAGATCGGCGAAGATATCCGCATGATCGAATTCCAGATTGTTCAGGATCACGGTACGCGGCCGGTAGTGCACGAACTTCGATCGCTTGTCGCAGAATGCGGTGTCGTACTCGTCGGCCTCGATCACGAACAGGGGCGTCTTGCCAAGGCGGGCGGAGACCCCGAAATCCAGCGGCACGCCGCCTATCAGGAAGCCGGGATCCAGCCCCGCTTTTTCCAGGATGAAAGCGAGCATCGCCGCCGTCGTGGTCTTGCCGTGCGTGCCCGCCACACCGAGCACCCATCGCCCCCGCAAAACATGTTCGGACAACCATTGCGGGCCGGACACGTAGGGCAGGCCTTGGTCGAGAATCGCTTCCAGCAACGGATTGCCGCGCGAAATGGCGTTGCCGATCACGAACATATCGGGCTTCAGTCTCGCCTGGCCGGCATCGAACCCTTCGGAAAGCGCAATGCCCGCCGCCTGCAACTGATCGCTCATCGGCGGATAGACATTGGCATCGCAGCCCGTGACCTTGTGCCCGCAGGCCGCCGCCAGCTGTGCCATTCCCCCCATGAAGGTGCCGCAAATGCCGAGAATATGAATGTGCATGAATGTAAATACCCCGTGTAGAATGCGTGGATTCTACCCGAAGGCGATTATCTTCCATGGCGCAACATAGTTTCCCTTCCCGGAACGCACAGCGTCGACGTGAAATCGCCGCGCTGGCCGCGCGCATGATGGCCGAGGATGGCATCGGCGATTTCGGCTTCGCCAAGCGCAAGGCCGCCCGCCGGCTGGGCGTCGGCGACGGCGAGGATTTGCCGGCCAATGCCGAGATAGAGACCGAACTGCGCCTCTGGCAAACACTCTACCAGAGCGAGGAGCAAACCGAGCGCCTTGCGGACATGCGCGGGGCGGCAGTGGGCTTGATGCGTCTGCTCGCCGGGTTCAGGCCCTATTTGACCGGCGGCGCGCTCGACGGCACCGCGGCGCGCTACGCCGAGGTCGAAATCGACCTTTTTCCCGAGAGCGCCAAGGATGTCGAGATCTTTCTCCTCGATGCCGGCCTCGCTTTCGAGCACCGCGAAGTGCGCAAGCCTGCGCCCGATGCCCCCGAGATGGCGCTTGCCCTCGACTGGGAAGATATCCCGGCCCGGCTCTCCATCTACCCGGCGGGAGCCGAACGCGGCGGCCGCCAGCCGCGCGCCCGGCTTGCCCAAGTTGAGGCATTGCTCACCATTGCACACAATTAGTCACTTCAACACTGGACAAAGTGTTGCCAATTGCGCAAAACTTCCGCCATGGCTCGATCCCAAAGCAGTAAAAACCCTCCTCCGCAGCGCCGCATCCTGACGGTGCATGGCCCGAACCTCAATCTGCTCGGCACACGAGAGCCGGAAATCTACGGCCACATGGCCCTTGCCGACATCCACATCGCCATGGAGTCCCGCGCCCGCGCCGACGGCGTGCAGCTCGAATCCTTCCAGAGCAACCACGAAGGCCAGCTCATCGACCGCATCCAGGCCGCCGCGGTCGAAGGCATCGATTTCATCATCATCAACCCGGCCGCCTATACCCACACAAGTATCGCGCTGCGCGACGCCCTGGCCGCCGTCGGCATCCCGTTCGTGGAAGTGCATTTGTCCAACATCCACAACCGGGAAGCGTTCCGCCGCCACTCGTATTTTTCCGATCTCGCGGTGGGCGTAATCTGCGGCCTCGGCGCCCGCGGCTATCTGGCGGCACTGGATTTCGCCCTTGACCGGTTGCGGGAACGAACCGGCTGACATCCGCCCGGCGGATGCTCTCCAACTGTTTTTTCCGTTCCGACAACGGCCCCTGTTTTCTGGAGTACGACACATGGATTTGCGCAAGTTAGGGAAACTGATTGATCTCGTCCAGCAATCGGATATTTCCGAACTCGAAATCACCGAAGGTGAAGAAAAAGTACGCATCGCCAAACATCAGGCCATCCACGCCATTGCCCCCCAACCGCTTTACGCGCCGCCCCCCGTCGCCGCGTTGCCGCCTGCCGCGCTGCCGCCTGCCGCGCCGGCTCCCGCCGATACGCCCGAAACCGCCACGCTGCCCGAGGGCCATGTGATGAAGTCGCCGATGGTCGGCACGTTTTACCGCGCGACCGCCCCCGGCGCCGCGCCGCTGGTCGAAGTCGGCCAGAGCGTCGCCGTCGGCGACCGCCTGTGCATCATCGAGGCAATGAAACTGATGAACGAAATCGAGGCCGACGCCGCCGGCGCGATCAAGGCCGTACTGGCCGAAAACGGACAACCGGTCGAATTCGGTCAGCCCTTGTTCGTGATCGGTTGAGCGCCATGTTCGAGAAGATTCTCATCGCCAACCGGGGAGAAATCGCCCTGCGGGTGTTGCGCGCCTGCCGCGAACTGGGCATCAAGGTCGTCGCCGTGCATTCCGAGGCCGACACCGAGGCCAAATACGTCAAGCTCGCCGACGAATCGGTGTGCATCGGCCCCGCGCCCTCCGCGCAAAGCTACCTCAACATCCCCGCCATCATTTCGGCGGCGGAAGTCACCGACGCCGAGGCCATCCACCCCGGCTACGGCTTTCTTTCCGAAAATGCCGATTTCGCCGAGCGGGTCGAGCAATCCGGCTTCGTCTTCATCGGCCCGCGTCCGGAGACGATCCACCTCATGGGCGACAAGGTCTCGGCCAAGAACGCAATGAAAACCGCGGGCGTGCCCTGCGTGCCCGGTTCCGACGGCGCCCTGCCGGAAGACTCGAAAGAGATCGTGAAAATCGCCCGCGGCATCGGCTATCCCGTCATCGTCAAGGCCGCCGGCGGGGGAGGCGGACGGGGCATGCGGGTCGTGCATACCGAAGCCGCATTGCTCAACGCCGTGGCCACGACACAGGCCGAAGCGCAGGCGGCTTTCGGCAACCCCGTGGTCTACATGGAGAAATTCCTCGAAAACCCGCGCCACATCGAAATCCAGATACTGGCCGACCAGCACGGTAATGCGATCTATCTGGGCGAGCGCGACTGCTCGATGCAACGCCGTCACCAAAAAGTCATCGAAGAAGCCCCCGCGCCGGGCATCGACCGCAAGCTGATCGCCAGCATCGGCGAGCGTTGCGCCAAGGCATGCCGCAAGATCGGTTATCGCGGCGCGGGCACTTTCGAGTTCCTGTACGAAAACGGCGATTTCTATTTCATCGAAATGAACACGCGGGTACAGGTCGAACACCCTGTCACCGAACTCATCACCGGCATCGACATCGTCCAGAACCAGATCCGCGTCGCGGCGGGCGAAAAGCTGCGTTTCCGCCAACGCGACATCGTGCTGCGCGGCCATGCCATCGAGTGCCGGATCAATGCCGAGGACCCGTTCAAGTTCACGCCCTCGCCGGGGCAGATCACCAACTGGCACACGCCCGGCGGCCTGGGCGTGCGGGTCGATTCCCACGCCTACAACGGTTACGTCGTGCCGCCGCATTACGACTCGATGATCGGCAAGCTGATTACCCATGGCGATACGCGCGAACAGGCCATCCGCCGCATGCGCATCGCCCTCTCGGAGATGGCCGTCGCAGGCATCAAAACCAATATCCCGCTCCACCAGGCCCTGATGCTCGACAGCCATTTCATCGAAGGCGGCGCCAGCATTCATTACCTTGAAGAGCGCTTGGCCGATCTTACCGAAGTCAAAACCGATTGAGGTTACATCCATGTGGCTTTCCGTCTCCCTCCAATCCGACGCCTGCCGAGCCGAGGCGCTTTCGGAAGCCCTGATGGCGGCGGGCGCGCTCTCGGTGTCGGTCGAGGACGCCGACGCCGGAACAGCCGCCGAGATGCCGCAATTCGGCGAACCCGGCCAGACAGCGCCCGCGGGGTTCTGGACGAACAGCCGGATCGTCGCCCTTTTCGCGCCGAACACCGCCATCGCCTCCCTTGTCGCCGAAGCCGCCATCGCAGCGGGCTTCGACACCGTCCCGCCATTCGATACCACGAGCGTGGCCGAACAGAACTGGGTGCAACTCACGCAGAGCCAGTTCGTCCCCATCCGCATCGACGACCGCCTGTGGATCGTGCCGTCCTGGCACGAGCCGCCCGACGCCGAAGCCATCAACATCAGACTCGATCCCGGCATGGCCTTCGGCACCGGCTCGCATCCGACCACCCGCCTGTGCCTGGAATGGCTGCACGAAAACGTGCGCCCCGGCTGCACGGTGCTCGATTACGGCTGCGGCTCGGGCATTCTCGGCATCGCCGCCGCCCGGCTCGGAGCCAGGGAAGTGCTTGGCGTCGACATCGACGAGCACGCGCTGGTATCCACGCTCGACAATGCCTCGCGCAACGATGTCGCCGGCGTCGTCCGGGTGCAACATTCGGGAAAACCGCTGGAGACGGTCTTCGAGGTCGTCGTCGCCAACATCCTCACCACCCCGCTGTGCATACTGGCGCCGGTGATCGCGGCCAAGATCGCGGACGGCGGACGGGTGGCGCTTTCCGGCGTGCTCGACAGCCAAGCCGCGCAAGTCATCGACGCCTGGGCGCCTTGGGTCGCGCTCGAAATCGGCGCTTCCCGCGAAGATTGGGTCAGACTACAAGGCCGCCGCTGACGGCTTCGCTGTTTCCCGCGCAAAAAAGAATACACGCGGCGCTCGTGCGCGGGGCGGGCAATGATTTACTATTTGCCGTTCTCCACCCGCAGGCCCGAATTCGTTTCTGATGCTGACCCGCTGCCCGAGCTGTCAAACCGTCTTCCGTCTCACGTCGGAACAGCTTCTTGCCCGGCAAGGCCGGGTGCGTTGCGGGAGTTGCCTGCATCCCTTCAACGCCCTCGACCATCTGGCCGAGTCGGACCCCAAGGCCGGGCAGCCCGACGGACAAATCCCCGCCGGCAAGGCCGCGATCTTTTCCGCTCCGCCCGGCGCAAAGCCCGGTACGCTCCCCGCCGAACCCGCGCCCGCCGCCGCATCGAACGCCGCGCCCGACATCCCGCCGCCGAACGACACCGGCGAAAGCCCGCATCCCGCGCCGTCCATCGACATCACCGCCAGCGCGACGCCGCGGCCACGCCCGATCCTGGCGCCCGTCGTCAAAAAATCGTCGCAACGTTTGTTGAGCGAACTCGATTTCTCGTCATCGATCGATACGAAATCCAGGATGCCCTGGCAAACACAAACGCTGCTGCCTCTTTCCACGGCGAGTCCCCCGCCCCCGGACACCGGCGAACCGAATATACCCGTTGCCGCGCCCGAACAAAACGCCACGGTCGAAGCGCCGCCTGCCCCGCCTCGGCCCGAAGCCGTCCCCGTCCCGGTCGAAATCACGCCATCCCCCTCGATAGCACTCTCCCCGGCCAGGCAACAGACGCCATCCGCTCCGCCCGAAGCCGACGAAGCCAAGGCCAAGCCCAAAGCAAAGCCCCAGACCGCTCCCAAGTCCAGGCGCACACTCGCGGCAACAGAACCGCCGCCGCCAGAGCCAGCCCAAACGCCGCCGCCGGATGAGACCCCGCCTTTGGCGACGCCGCCTTTGGCCGCCGCCAAGCGCGGCGCGCCCATCACGGACAATGTTCCGCCCGCCGCCGCCCCGCCGCCGGCTCCACCGACAAGCCTGCCCCCTGCTCCGGCAGCGCCGCCCGCGCGTCTTCCCGACGACGATTCCATTTTCTCCCAGATGGATGGCATGACCAGGATCGCGCGCGGCAGGCGCGGCAACACGAACCCGTCCACGACAGCATCCGTTGCGCCGCTGTCCCTGTTCACGATGATTCCCGACGACGACGAATCCATCTTCTCCCAGATGGACGGTATGCCCAGGGTCACGCGCGGCAGGGACAAGGACAAGCGGACAAAACGCAGCAGGCGCGGCAAACCGGCCATTAGCAGTAAACCGCCCTCCTCCGGCGGCGAGGACGCGAAAACCCCCGCGCCCGAGCTTGCCCAGAGCAACCCGTCCGCACAATCGGCAAACGAAGCCGCCGACGAAAGCGCGCCGGACGAAATGTCCGCCAAACTCGGCCTGGCCGCCAAGATCGACAAGATCGAAGCCGAAATCAATGCCGAACGCAAAACCGTTCGCCGTTCATCCCGGAGCAAAAAAGAGGCGGCGGGCGAAACCGGCAAGGAAAGCGCCAAACACAAGGCTGGCTCCCATTTCGACATCTACGGCAGGCCGATGACGAAACGCGAGCGCATCGCCTGGACATCGGTCGTCTCCGCGCTGGGGGTGGCGCTGGCCATCCAGACGACGCTCCTCTTTCGCCACAGCCTCGCCCGCGCCATCCCCGGCGCGCGCCCGCTTCTCGTCTCGATCTGCAATACCTTCGACTGCGCCATGCCGCTGCCGCGGGACGCGGAGCAAATACGCATTGACGATTACGGCGTCCTGCGCCAGGACGACCGCCCCGGCCATTACGTCTTTTACGCCACGGTCAGCAACCGCGCCGGTTTCGTCCAGGACTGGCCGAACATCGAACTCACCTTGCTCGACATCACCAACCAGCCGCTCGTCCGCCGCGTGATTACGCCCGACGAATGGGCGCCGCCGGAGCAGCGCGCCAAGGAAGGCATCGCACCGCGCAGCGACATTTCCGTGCGCATGGATCTGGAAGTGGCCAGCATCGATCCAAGCAATTACCGAATCGACCACTTCTACCCCTGATCCCCTCCCCTTGCACACATCTCATCCCTGTCGAGCCGCCTGGATGCCGTCTACGAACACCGCAACATCGCGCAGGCCCCGCCGCGGCGTCTCGGCCCCAGGCTCGCCATCCCCCTTGCTTGGAAAACGACCGCGGGTGTTGTAAAAAATCACTGCACTCATTTTTCACAATGATTGCACTCATTTTTTGAAGTCGCCGCACTCATTTTTGCAAATGATCAAGCCGATTCTCGGCCACGGGTTTGTCGTGCCGACGCTCAGCGGTGCGGGGACAGGTTCAGGAGCGGCGATCCTGGATTTACCCGCCGTTCCCATCGCGCCGCTTGAATCGCGGCGGACTCAGGACGGTATCGCGCGCGCGCGGCAAGGCGGCGGGGTAGTCGCGCGAATAGTGCAGGCCGCGGCTTTCATGGCGGCGCAATGCGCAGCTGACGATCAGGTCGGCGGTCACGACGAGGTTGCGCAGTTCGATGAGATCGTTGGAAACGCGGAAATTGGAATAGAACTCGTCGATTTCGCGCGCGAGGAGCCGGATACGGTTGCGGGCGCGTTGCAGGCGCTTGTCGGTGCGCACGATGCCGACGTAGTCCCACATCGCTTGCCGCAGTTCCGCCCAGTTGTGGGCGAGCACGACTTCTTCGTCGGCATTCGTCACCTGGCTTTCGTCCCAGGCGGGCAGGGGCGGTATCGGAACGGCGGGACGGGAAAGGATGTCCTGCGCCGCCGCTTCGCCGAAAACCAGGCATTCGAGCAGCGAATTCGATGCCAGCCGGTTGGCCCCGTGGAGACCGGTTCCGGCGGATTCGCCGACCGCGTAGAGATTGGGAACGTCGGTGCGCGCGGCAAGGTCGGTGACGATGCCGCCGCAGGAATAGTGCGCGGCGGGCACCACCGGAATGGGTTCGCGCGCGATGTCGATGCCCAGTTCCAGGCAGCGCGCGTGAATGTTGGGAAAATGCTCCCGCAGCCAGTCCGCCGGTTTGTGGCTGATATCGAGATACACGCAGTCGAGGCCGTGTTTTTTCATCTCGAAGTCGATGGCGCGGGCGACGATGTCCCTTGGCGCGAGTTCGGCGCGCTCGTCGTGCGCGGGCATGAAACGGCTGCCGTCGGGGAGCTTCAACAGTCCGCCTTCGCCCCGTACCGCTTCGGAGATCAGGAAGGACTTGGCCTGGGGATGGTAAAGGCAGGTGGGGTGGAACTGGATGAACTCCATGTTGCGCACCCGGCAGCCCGCCCGCCAGGCCATTGCCACGCCGTCGCCCGTGGCGACATCGGGATTGGTGGTGAAAAGATAAACCTTGCCGGTGCCGCCCGTGGCCAGTACCGTGCTGCGCGCGCTGAATGTGACGACACGGCCGTTTTCGATGTCGAGCGCGTAAGCGCCGACGCAGCCGAGTTCGGGCCGCCCGGCCCGTTCGCCGGCAATGAGGTCGATGGCGATGTGATGCTCGTAGAGGTCGATGTTCGGATGCGCGAGCACCGCTTCGCTCAAGGTGGTCTGCACCGCGGCGCCGGTGGCGTCGGCGGCATGAATGATGCGCCGGTGCGAATGACCGCCCTCGCGGGTGAGGTGAAAACTCAGTTCCGAATCGTCTTCGCGCGTGAAAGGCACGCCGCGCGCAATCAGCCAGGCGATGGCCTTGCGCCCGCGTTCGACCACGAAACGGGTGGCGGCGGGGTCGCACAGGCCGGCCCCGGCGGTGAAGGTGTCCCGGATGTGGGCTTCGACGCTGTCGGCGGTGTCGAGTACGGCGGCGATGCCGCCTTGCGCCAGCGAACTCGCGCTGTCGGCGAGCCTGCGTTTGGTTACGAGCGCGACCCGCAGGCGGTCGGCCAGGAGAAGCGCGATCGACTGACCCGCAGCGCCGCTGCCGAGAATCAGTGCGTCGTATTGGTGATTTTGGCGAGCCACGGAGACAAGACGGGAAAAGAAAGCGCGTAATATAGCACGCGCCCGAGGCGCTCTCGGGGTTTACCCGTAGCGCCCCTCCTGAACCAAACAATGACCATGCTGTCTGTAGGACTATAAACGAATGGCGGAACGGGGTTTGGCGAAACGGATCACTCGCTTATACTGCACAGCTCGATACAAGCAGAATAATGGACATTCGATGAGCGATCGCGAAATCGACCAACAGTTGGTGGAACGCGTCCAAAGCGGAGACAAACAGGCTTTCGGTTTGTTGGTGTCGAAGTACCAGCGCAAGCTCTACAGGCTGCTCGCGCGTCTGGTGCGCGACCCCGCCGAGGTCGAGGATCTTGCCCAGGAGACTTTCATCAAGGCCTACCGCGCTTTGGGAGCGTTTCGTGGGGAAAGTGCTTTTTATACATGGCTCTATCGGATTGGGATCAACACCGCGAAAAACTATCTTGCCGCGCAGGGGCGGCGGATGACGGCGTTGACGGGCATGGATGCGGTCGAAATGGAGGGTCTGGAAAGCGGGGAGCGCCTGCGCGACTTCGATACGCCCGAAAGGCAGTTGATGACGCGCCAGATCGCGCAAACGGTGGATGAAGCAATGGCCGGCCTGCCGGATGAATTGCGTGAGGCCATTACTTTGCGCGAGCTGGAAGGATTGAGTTACGAAGATATCGCCAATGTCATGGATTGTCCGATCGGTACGGTGCGTTCGCGGATTTTTCGCGCCCGCGAAGCGATTGCCGCCCGGCTGCGTCCGCTTCTTGGCACGCGCGCGGATGAGCGCTGGTGATGACGATACGGCAAAGGAAAATGAGTGATGGCTGAAATGAGGGAAAAACTTTCGGCGATGCTCGACGGCGACGTCGACGAAGCCACGGCTCGCGCGCTTTTCACTCGCCTGAAACGCGACGCGGCATTCCGCGACGAATGGGACGCATACTGCCTGGCGGGCGATGTGATCCGGGGCGGCGCGCAACCGGAGATGAGCGGCTTTGCCGCCAGGGTGATGTCCCGGCTCGAAGCCGAACCCACGGTGCTTGCGCCGCGCCGCAAGGAAGGCGGAACCGAACGCCGTTTCTTGCGCCATCGCCTGTTGCCGGTAGCGGCTTCGGTGATGGGGGTGCTGGCGGTGGGCGGCGTCGTGATGGCCTTGTCCGGCGATGAAACGGCCCCGGCCGTCCAGGTGGCGGCATCGCCTCCGCCGGACGGGGCGGGTATCGCCGCATCCGCCGCCCATCGCGCGGCGGACGGCGCGCGGCGCGACTATCTCGTGGCGCACCAGACGATGGCGGGCGGCCCCATGCCGGCGGCGGTGCAATACATACGGACCATATCGGCTCCGGCGGAGGAATGAAATCCATGAAAGCGTCGAAGTCGTGGCTCATCCTCTGGTTATGCGCGCTGTGCGGCCAACCTGTCGCCGGCTTTGCCGCCGATCCGGCGCTCGACGGCGAAATGCCGCCGCCCGCCGCCGATCCTGCCTCCGCAGGTCGTTCGGCGGAGGAGCCGCTGGCTTGGCTCGACCGTATCGCCTCGGCCAGTCAGCGGCTGAATTACGTCGGCACCTTCAGTTACCAGGCGGGGAGGCGGCTGGAGACTTCGCGCATCGCGCATCGCTATGCCGATGGAGAAGAAACCGAACGTCTGGAGGTGCTCGACGGCAGCCCGCGGGAAGTCGTTCGCAGGGGCGATGAGGTGCGTTGCCTGCTGCCCGCGCAGCGCACGGTCATCATCAGCCGGGTCGGCGCCCGCAGTGGTTTTCCGGGCCGCTTGCTGCAAAGTTATGCCGGGCTGGCGGGCAATTACAATGTCCGCCTGGGCGAGACGGGGCGCATTGCCGCCCACGAGGCCCGGAAAGTGATGCTCGAACCGCGGGACGGGTTGCGCTTCGGTCATGTGCTGTGGGTCGAAGCGCAGAGCGGCCTGCTCCTCAAGTCGCAGGTGTTCGACGCCAGCGGCGGAGTGGTCGAACAATTCGCCTTCAGCGACGTGCGCATCGGCGGCGAAATCGGCGACGAACTGCTCGCGGCCCGGGCCAAACCCCAGGAAGACTGGAGTGTGGTCGACATGGGAAACGGCGTCGCCAGCCGGGCGGAAGACGACAAGCGTATCGACGAGCCCTTGCCGGGGTTCGCGCTGGTCTCGAAAGTACGCCACCACAATGGCGGCACCGTGCAGATGGTTTTCAGCGACGGTCTCGCGGCGATCTCGGTTTTCGTCGAACAGGCGGAGGCCGGGGCGGAGGCGCGCGGCGGTTTTCCCGGAGGAGGGGCTGTACACGCCTTTGAGCGCATCGTCGATGGGCAGCGGATAACGGTTCTCGGCGAGGTGCCGCCGCACGCCGCGCAACAAGCGGCTGAAGCCATGGATGCAGCGGTTCGCAAATGATCGAAGCCAGGGCTGTCGTCATCCGTGCCGGAGAAGGAAAAGCTTGGGCGCGGCTGGCCGGGCATCGGGGCGGCTGCGGGCATTGCGACGAGCCTGGTGGCTGCCATGCGCCGCGTTTCGCGGAAATGTTCAAAAATGGCGATACGGTTTTTTCCGTCGACGATCCTCTGGGCCTGCGTGTGGGAGAACGGGTGAAGGTGGTGATCGACGACGGCTTGCCGCTGCGGGCGGCGATGGCGAGTTACGGTTTGGGTACGGCGCTGATTTTGGCCGGCGCCTTGCTGTGCGTTTGCCTTGCGCCGCCAGCATGGGCCGATGCGGCCTCGGGCGCGGGGGCCATGGCCGGAATGCTGGCGATGGTCTTCGTTTTGCGCCGCCGCGCCCGCGGCAAGGGCGCGGGCGCTTGGCGGTTGCGTCTCGAACGGGACGATGGCGAGGCCGCCGGGTGCATGAGGCAAGGCGCTTGAGTGCGCGCATATTCACGGTATTGAGCCGCCAGTGGTGCCATTTGTGCCATGAACTGATCGCGGCGCTGGAGCCGCTCGCGGTCCGCCACGGCTGGCGGATCGAGGTCGTCGACGTCGATGAAGCCCCGGATCTGGAGGCGCGCTGGAACGAACGGGTGCCGGTCTTGCTCGCCGGCGAGCGAGAGATTTGCCATCACCGTCTCGATACGGAGGCCGTGGTCGCATTTTGCAAGGCTTTTCCGCTAGAATCGAACGATTTGCCCGGCTAGCCCGCCCTTTGCCGGGGTAAGGGGAAGTCAGGCCGAAAGCATGCTCCACATCCGTAATTTTTCCATCATTGCCCATATCGATCATGGCAAGTCCACGCTTGCCGATCGTCTCATCCATTTTTGCGGCGGACTTTCCGAGCGCGAGATGGAGGAACAGGTGCTCGACTCGATGGAGATCGAGCGCGAGCGCGGCATTACGATCAAGGCGCAGACGGCGGCCTTGCAGTATCGCGCCCGCGATGGCCGGACTTACAACCTCAACCTGATCGACACGCCGGGACACGTCGACTTTTCCTACGAAGTCAGCCGCTCGCTGTCGGCGTGCGAAGGGGCGCTGCTGGTGGTGGATGCCTCGCAGGGCGTCGAGGCGCAGACGGTGGCCAATTGCTATACCGCGCTCGATCTCGGCGTGGAAGTGGTGCCGGTGCTCAACAAGATCGACCTGCCCGCAGCCGATTCCGGCAATGCGCGGGCCGAAATCGAGGATGTCATCGGCGTCGACGCCTCGGAGGCGGTGGCGTGCTCGGCCAAGACCGGTCTCGGGATAGAGGATGTGCTGGAGGCCATCGTCGCCCGCGTTCCGCCGCCCGAAGGCCATCCGGACGGGCCGCTGAAAGCCCTCATCATCGACTCGTGGTTCGATAATTATGTCGGCGTCGTCATGCTGGTCAGGGTGGTCGACGGCGTGCTGCGGGTAAGGGATCGCATTTTGCTGATGTCGACCGGCGCGCAGTACCCGTGCGACCAGGTCGGCGTGTTTACGCCGCGCGCGCTGGGGCGCGAGCGGCTTGCCGCGGGCGAGGTCGGTTTCGTCATTGCCGGCATCAAGGAACTGGAGGCGGCGCGGGTGGGCGATACGCTGACGCTGGCGGCGCGCCCGGCTGCCGAACCCCTGCCGGGTTTCAAGGAAATCAAGCCGCAGGTTTTCGCCGGGCTTTACCCGGTGGAGTCTTCCGAATACGACCAGTTGCGCGATTCGCTCGAAAAATTGCGCCTGAACGATGCCTCGCTGCGTTTCGAGCCGGAGGTTTCGCAGGCGCTCGGCTTCGGCTTCCGTTGCGGCTTCCTGGGGCTTTTGCACATGGACATCGTGCAGGAGCGGCTGGAGCGCGAGTTCGACATGGACCTCATCACCACCGCGCCGACCGTGGTCTATGAAGTCGCGCTCAACGACGGCGAAGTCATCCTCGTCGAAAATCCGGCAAAGCTGCCCGAGGCGGGCAAATACCAGGACATCCGCGAGCCGGTCATCACCGCGACCATCTTCATGCCGCAGGAGTATGTCGGCCCGGTCATCACGCTGTGCAACCAGAAGCGCGGCGCGCAAATCGACATGCGCTACCACGGTCGCCAGGTGCAACTCGTCTATGAGTTGCCGATGAACGAAGTGGTGATGGATTTTTTCGACAAGCTGAAATCGGTGTCGCGCGGTTATGCTTCGCTCGATTACGAATTCAAGGAATATCGTTCGGCGGACCTGGTCAAGCTCGACATGATGGTGGGCGGCGAAAAAGTCGATGCGCTCTCGGTCATCGTGCATCGCGCCAGCGCCCAATACCGCGGCCGCGAACTGGCCGCCAAGCTGCGCGGCCTGATTCCTCGCCAGATGTTCGATGTCGCGGTGCAGGCGGCCATCGGTTCGCACATCATCGCGCGCGAGACGATCAAGGCGCTGCGCAAGAACGTGCTCGCCAAATGCTACGGCGGCGATATTACCCGCAAGAAAAAATTGCTCGAAAAGCAGAAAGAAGGCAAAAAGCGCATGAAACAGGTCGGTAATGTCGAAATCCCGCAGGAAGCCTTCCTTGCTGTACTGAGAACGGACGAAAGCAAATGAAGCGCGTCCGGCACCGTTGAACGATAGGAGTCGATGTGGATTTTTCCAGTGTCAATCTCGCCCTGGTGTTGTTCGTACTGTTGCTTGTCACCGGCGCCTTGTGGGCGGCGGATCGCTTCTACGCCAGGGCGCGGCGTCCGCCCGATGCGCCATCGCCGGCATGGGTGGAATGGGGCGCCGCTTTTTTCCCGGTCGTGCTGGCCGTCTTCATCCTGCGTTCTTTCATCGTCGAGCCGTACAGAATCCCTTCCGGTTCGATGATTCCGACACTGCTGGAAGGCGATTTCATCCTGGTGAACAAATTTACCTACGGCATCCGCCTGCCGGTGATAGATATCAAGGTTTTCGATGTCGATCGTCCCCGGCGCGGCGAAGTCATGGTTTTCCGCTATCCCCGCGATCCGTCGCAGAACTACATCAAGCGCGTGGTGGGTTTGCCGGGCGACAAGGTCGACTACACCGACAAACGGCTCACCGTCAATGGCAAGCCGGTGACCGTTACGGCGGCTGGCCGTCACAATCACGACAAGGCTGCTTATTCTTCGCCGAAGTACACCGAAAGGCTCGGCGAGGTCGAGCACGACATTTTGCTCGAAGACGATGCGCCGCCGTATGTTCCGGGGGCGAAGAATTTCAAGTTCCGCGAAAATTGCACATATACTGTGCGCGGTTTCAGTTGTATGGTACCGGCGGGGCATTACCTGGTCATGGGGGACAACCGTGACAATAGTGCCGACAGCCGGGTGTGGGGTTTCGTGCCTGAGGAGAACATCGTCGGGCGGGCTTTCTTCATCTGGTTCAATTTCAACGATCTGAAACGCGTCGGTCGCTTTTATTGATCGTCGAGGAGGGGCTGTGATGAGATTCCGCCTGCGCGGCATGAGCCTGATGGGTATGATTTTCGTGGCGATCCTGATCAGCATGGTTTTGTTGGCCGGCCTCAAGATGGTCGGCCCTTACAAGGAATATTTTTCTTTGAAACACATCATCGCCCAAGTCGCCAACGAAGCCGATAGCGATGCGTCGGATTCCGAATTGCGCAAAAGTTACGAGCGCCAGGCCATCATCGACGGCATCGGCCAGATCAAGCCGGGCGATCTCGTCATTCGCCGGGCGGGCGGAGGCATCGTGATCGAGGCCGAGTATTCGCACAAGGTGCCGCTCGTCAGTAACATCAGTTTGCTGTTCGATTTCAAGGCATCGAGTAGAGACGGTAACAAATAAATGAAAGCCCTCATCGATCGCCTGCAAGAACGCATCGGTCACGTTTTTGCCGATCCGGCCTTGCTGAAACAGGCATTGGTCCATCGCAGCAGCGCCGAGCGACTCCATAACGAACGGCTCGAATTCCTCGGAGACAGCGTGCTCAATTGTGCGATGTCGATCGCGTTGTTCGGGCGCTTTGCCGGTTTGCGCGAAGGCGATCTGTCGCGCGCGCGCGCTTCGCTGGTATGCCAGAATGCGCTCGCCCGCGTGGCGTTCGATATCGACCTCGGCCCTTGTCTCTATTTGGGGGAAGGCGAATTACGTTCGGGCGGCATGCGCCGTCCTTCCATATTGGCCGACGCGCTCGAGGCCATCATCGGGGCAGTCTACCTCGATGCCGGGTTCGATGCCGCGCGGGCATTGGTGGATCGCCTGTTCGAGTCTTTGCTGGCCGAAGTCAACCCCATTTCTCCGGGCAAGGATCCCAAGACCGCGCTTCAGGAATGGTTGCAGGGGCGCAAGCTGGCGTTGCCGGGGTACACCATGCTCCAGGTGCTCGGTGAAGCGCATGCGCAGGAGTTCGAGGTTGCCTGCGATGTGCCGAAGTATTCCTTGCGCACCGTCGGACGGGGCAGCAGCCGCCGCGCGGCGGAGCAACGATCGGCGGAATTGGCGCTTGCCCGGCTGAAGCAGATGTGGATGTGAACATACCGGATGCCGCGCCAGATGCCAGCCGGGCCGGTCTCGTCGCCATTGTCGGCAAGCCCAACGTCGGCAAGTCGACTTTGCTCAATCGCCTGGTCGGGCGGAAAATCAGCATCGTCTCGAACAAGGCGCAAACCACCCGCCACAGAATAAGAGGCATCCTGAGCGCCGACGATGCGCAGTTCGTGTTCGTCGATACGCCGGGCTTCCAGACCCGGCATCGCAATGCGCTCAACCGCGCAATGAATCGCAGCGTCGCCCAGGCGCTGGCCGGCGTCGATGTGGTGTTTTTCGTTGTGGAAGCGGCGTGTTTCGACGACGAAGACCGCGAGGCGCTGGCCGCGATCCCGTCCGGGGCCAAAGTCGTGCTGGTCATCAACAAAATCGACCGGCTCGCCGACAAGCGCCGCCTGCTGCCTTTCATCGACCGCTTGCGGCATCTGCGCGAGTTCGCAGAGGTCGTGCCGTTGTCGGCGGAACGCGGACATCATTGCGAGACCCTGATCGCGGCGGCGGCGGCGCTGCTGCCGCCCGGCGCGCCGCTTTACGGCGAAGATGAAATCACCGACCGCAGCGAACGCTTTCTCGCCGCCGAATTCCTGCGCGAAAAACTATTTCGCCTTCTCGGCGACGAATTGCCTTACGGCCTCGCGGTCGAAATCGAAAAGTTTGAAATCGAGGGCGAATTACGCCGCATTCACGCCGCAATCGTTGCCGACAAACCCGCGCACAAGGGAATCGTCATTGGAAAAGGCGGCGGCAAGCTCAAGCGGGCGGCGAGCGAGGCGCGCATCGAAATGGAAAAACTGTTCGGCGGCAAAGTCTTTCTCGAAACCTGGGTCAAAGTCAGGCGCGGTTGGGCCGACGACGAGCGCGCGATCAAGAGCCTGGGGTACGAGTGAACCCGAAACAGCGTGTCACGGGGCAGGCGGCCTGGGTGCTGCATACCCTGCCATGGCGCGAAACGAGTCTGATCGTCGAAATTTTCGCGCGCGACCATGGCCGGGCCGCGCTCGTCGCCAAAGGCGCGCGGCGGCCCTTGTCGGCATTGCGCGGTGTATTGATGGCCTTCCAGCCGCTCTTGCTCGACTGGTCGGGCGGCGGTGAATTGAAGACGCTGATCCGGGGCGAATGGCGCGGCGGTCAAGCCCTGCTTGCCGGACGCGCGCTGCTGTGCGGCTACTATCTGAACGAGCTTTTGCTCAAGTTGACCGCGCGCGAAGATCCGCATCCGGCGCTGTTCGATGCTTATGAGGCGGCCATGGCGGCGCTGGGCCGGGGGGAGAGCCTGTCCCCGCTGTTGCGCCGTTTCGAGCTGACGCTGCTGCGCGAACTCGGCTATGGGGCCATGCTCGATACCGATGGCGATGGCCATCCGATCCGGCCTGGGCGGCCTTATCTCTATATAATCGAGCACGGTCCCCGGCTTTGCGCGGAAGAGGCTGAACGGCAGGCGGCGGGCGTGCCTGTCGGCGGCCAAGCCCTGATCGACCTGGCCGCGGGCGATTTCAGCCGCGCCGCGACGCTGTCCGAGGCCAGACGTTTATTGCGCGCGCTCATCGATCATCATCTTGGCGGCCAGCCTTTACAATCCCGCCGGGTACTCAGGGAATTGCAGGAACTGTGATAGAACTCGGCGTCAATATCGACCATGTTGCAACGCTGCGGCAGGCGCGGCGCACTTGGGAACCCGATCCGGCGTGGGCGGCGGTCGAGGCGCATCTCGGCGGCGCGGGCGGCATCACCGTCCATTTGCGCGAGGATCGCCGCCATATTAATGACGATGACGTGCGAAGGCTGCGCGAACTCACCCAGATCAAACTCAATCTCGAAATGGCGGCAACCGATGAAATGGTCGGCATCGCCTGCCGCCTCAAGCCCGAAATGGCGATGCTGGTGCCCGAGGGGCGGCGGGAAGTCACCACCGAGGGCGGACTCGATGTCGCCGCCCAAGAGACGAAACTGCGCGAGCGCATCGCCCGGCTGGCGGATGCCGGCATTGTCGCCAGCGTATTCATCGACGCCGACCCGGCGCAGATCGACGCCGCGGCGCGGATCGGGGCGCGCGTCTGCGAAATCCACACCGGCCCCTATGCCCATGCTTTTCACGGCGCGGGGCGGGATGCCGGCAGTCCGATGGTGCGCGCGGAACTCGACAAAGTGCGCGCGGCGGGCGAAGCCGTGTGGGCGGCGGGGATGCGCTTCAACGCCGGGCACGCGCTCAACTATTACAACGTGCAGCCAGTCGCTGCGCTTGCGGGCGTGCGCGAATTGCACATTGGCCACGCCATCGTCAGCCGCGCCGTGTTCATCGGCCTACGCGGCGCGGTTGCCGAAATGAAGCGCCTGATGCGCGAGGCAGCGGGATTGCCGGCATGATCCACGGCATCGGAACCGACATCGTCCGGATCGACCGCCTGCACGCGGCGCTTGGCCGCCACGGTGAAGCGTTCGCGCTGCGCATCCTGGCGGCAGCCGAA
>JAISCE010000057.1 GCA_031265765.1 Azoarcus sp. | reverse complement strand
GGGGGGGTAAATGTCATATACTGATTTCATAACGCACCTGTCGTTTTCGGTGGGAATGGGGAAATGCCGGACAAGAGGAATAAGTGTCCGGGCATTCTACGCCCGGAAAATCGGAGTGTGCAATTTTTCTTGGTCGGGGTGTTGGATGCGACGGGTCTGTCAATTGGGGAAATCGTCAGGTTGGATGCCGGTCGCCAATGGCTTGCTTTGCGCACGATTTTGCCGAAGATATTCGCCGGGAGGCATTTGCTTACACTTGAGGCCCAAAAACATGGAAAATCCGTGCGCCCGATTCATAGAAGCGGGTCGCAACCGTCCGCACTTTGCGGTATGGTCATGGGTTGCGATTCCGGACGGAACCGAACTAGGACGCACAAAGATGAACACGAAAACTTTGACGATGACCGAGGACGAAATCCTGGCCGCGCCCGAGTCCGACTACATGTCGCCGCGCCAACTGGATTTTTTCCGCCAACGCCTGTTGGGAGAGCAAAGCCAGCTTCTCAGCAACGCGCAGGAAACGACGACCCACTTGCAGGACAATGAATCCACGCCCGATCCTTCCGACCGCGCCAGCGTGGAAGAAGAACATACCCTGGAGTTGCGGGTACGCGACCGCGAGCGCAAGCTGCTGAAAAAGGTCGAAGAGGCCATTGCCCGCATCGATGCCGGCGAATACGGCTGGTGTGAAGAAACCGGCGAGCCGATCGGCATCGGTCGCCTGCTTGCCCGCCCTACCGCCACGTTGTCGCTCGAGGCGCAGGAACGGCGCGAAAAACTCAAGAAGATGCACGGCGGTTGAGATCGTCCGGCTTGTCCGGACGGGCCGATGCGCCGACGTTTCGCCAATCCATGTCCGGAGGCTTGCATGCGTCGTTTCTTCCGGCGCTTTCTCGTTGCGTCGATTCGCGGCTATCAGTTGGGCATCAGTCCCTTGCTGGGGCCGCGTTGCCGTTTTTATCCAAGCTGCTCGGACTACGCGCGCGAAGCTATCGCGGTACACGGCATCCGCAAGGGCGGCTGGCTGGCGCTCGCCCGCATCCTGCGCTGCCATCCTTGGCATCCGGGCGGCGTCGATCCCGTTCCGCCCCGCCATGACAGCGCCGCGCCTCCGCAGACCGGATGAATCGCCGGAACCGGCGCGCAAGCACATTCGGTCGCGGGGCATGAAAGCGCAAAGAAAACGGGCCGTTCCTCGACGGCCCGTTTTCGTCTACCCGGCGTCTTTCACTTTTCGAGCAGACTGCGCAACATCCAGGCGGTTTTTTCGTGGATTTGCAGGCGTTGGGTAATCAGATCCAGCGTCGGTTCGTCGCTCGCCTTGTCGGCCAAAGGCGCTACGCTGCGCGCGGTCTTGGCTACGGCTTCATGCCCATGTACGAGCGTCCGGATCATTTTTTCCGCGCCGGGCACGCCTTCCGGCTGGCCCAGGCTGGCAAGCTTCTCGAATTCCTTGTAGGAACCGGGCGCCGGAAACCCCAGGGCGCGAATGCGTTCGGCAATCAGATCGACCGCCGTGGCCAATTCGGTGTATTGCCCCTCGAACATCAGGTGCAGGGTGTTGAACATCGGCCCGGTGACGTTCCAGTGGAAGTTGTGTGTCGTCAGGTACAGGGTGTAGCTGTCGGCGAGCAGCCGCGACAAGCCTTCCGCGATCTTGGCGCGATCCTCTTTCTTGATGCCAATGTCTATTTCCATGTTCTTCCTCCGTTATGCAGATTTCCGGGTTCGGCAAGCCGGCGGCTTGCTCCGGTTTACATATGCTATGCCAATCGCGCCGGAACGGCCAATCGATTGGCGGCATTTGCACAATAATGCCAAGCTATCGTTTGCACGAAAATGGGCCATGGATTTCTATTTTGCTTGTGCCGTCCATTCCTGCGCTTCATTCCTGCGCTTCGGGCGTTTCCCGCGCCGGCGCGGGGCCGATTGCCTGGACGCCGGGCAGGTTGCTGTCGAGAATCGCCGCGCGCAGGATGTCGATTGCGCCGTTGCGCGGGTAGGTCACCCGCCAGGCCAGCACTACCCGGCGCACTGGTTCGGGAGGGACGAAGGGGCGCACCGCCACCAGCGGATTGTTGGTTTCCAGTTCGTCCGCCGCCGTGCTCGGCAGCACTGTTACGCCAAGACCGGAGGCGACCATGTGGCGTATGGTTTCGAGCGAACTGCCTTCGAGCGTGCGTTGCAGGCCGCTGGCATTCTGGCATTGGGGACAGACTTCCAGGACCTGGTCGCGGAAACAGTTGCCCGCTCCAAGCAGCAAAAGCTGCTCCTCGGCGAGCGCGTCGGGGGCGATTTTCTTCTGTCCGGCCCAGGGGTGCGCAGCGGGAAGCAGCACGCGGAAAGGTTCGGCGTACACCGGCTGCGTGACGATGCCCGTCTCCTCGAACGGCAGGCTGACGATGATGACATCAAGTTCGCCGCGCTTGAGCGATTCGGCCAGCCGGGCGGTGTAATTTTCCTGGATGATGAGCGGCATGTGCGGCGCGCGCTGGTGCACTCGCAAAATCAGGCGCGGCAACAAATAGGGGCCGATGGTGTAGATCACGCCCACCCGCAGCGGTCCGGCGAGCGGGTCTTTTCCGGCGGCGGCAATTTCCTCGATGTGGCCGACTTCGAGCAATACTTTTTCAGCCTGGGCAACGATGCGGCGTCCGGTTTCGGTGATTTTGATTTCGATGGCGCCGCGCTCGAAAAGCTGGATGCCGAGTTCTTCCTCGACTTTCCTGATGGCCACCGAGAGTGTCGGCTGCGAAACGTGACATCTTTCGGCGGCGCGTCCGAAATGCCGTTCATGCGCCAAGGCGACGAGATAGCGCAAATACGTCAACGTCATTCGTGTGTCCCGATGTTTCGACAAAAGGCGTACTTCACGCAAGCCCCGGCGCAAGAGAATGCGCCGTCCCCGGATTTACCGCAAGAAAGAATGTCATACTCACGTGCTGGATTCGCCCTCCTGTAGAGAAACTAACAGGATTTTGGGAACCGTGCGACGGAAATGCTGTCAAATGTCGCTGTCGCTACCTCATCCGGGGCGGCCCATATTTTGCAATTGCTTTTACTGAGGAATTCCATGACAAAATCCCTTGCCGTCGCGGCCTTTGCTTTCGCCTTGGCCGCCTGCTTGCCTGAAAGCAACACGATCTCCACTGCCCATGCCGAAAACGCCGTCGCGGTCGCGCCGCGCGGTTTGCCCGATTTCGCCAGCCTGGTCGAGAAAGTCGGCTCCGCGGTGGTCAATATCAGCATCAACGAAACCGTCCAGCCCGACGACGCCAATCCCTTCGGCAGCGATCCCTTTCTCGACTTTCTTCGCCGCTTCGGCATGCCGGGGCAGGGGCTTCCCGGACAGCCCGGCGTTCCCCGCGCCCGGCAGGGTATCGGCTCCGGTTTCATCGTCAGCAGCGATGGTTATGTACTCACCAATGCCCATGTGGTCGGCAGCGAAAGTACCGATGTCACCGTCAGACTGAGCGACAAGCGCGAATTCAAGGCCAAAGTCGTCGGCATCGATCGCCGCACGGACGTTGCCGTCATCAAGATCGAAGCCAAAGACTTGCCGACGGTGGCCATCGGCGATCCCGACCGCGCCCGCGTCGGCGAGTGGGTCGCCGCCATCGGTTCGCCGTTCGGCCTCGAACACACCGTTACCGCCGGCATCATCTCGGCCAAGGCGCGCCGCCTGCCGGACGAAAACTACGTGCCTTTCATCCAGACCGACGTGGCCGTCAATCCCGGTAATTCGGGCGGCCCTTTGTTCGATCTCAATGGCCGCGTCATCGGCGTCAACTCGCAAATCTATTCGCGCTCCGGCGGCTTCATGGGCATCTCCTTCGCCATCCCCATCGATGTCGCCATGAGGGTCAAGGATCAACTCGTGCGGCATGGCCACGTGCAGCGTGGACGCTTGGGCATTTACATCCAGGAAATGAGTCCGGAACTGGCCTCGTCCTTCGGCCTCGACAAGGCGCAAGGCGCGCTGGTGGCGCAGGTCGAATCCGGCAGCGCCGCCGAACGCGCCGGTCTGCAAACGGGCGATGTCGTGCTCAAGGTCGACGGCAAGGAAATCAACGAATCCAGCGAACTGCCGCGCATCGTCGGCGACAGCCAGCCGGGCAGCAAGGTTCGGCTCGAAATCTGGCGCGACGGCAAGCGCCGCGAAGTCACCGCCATACTCGATAAATTGCCGTCGGAAAACGCCGAACAAGCCGCTCGCGGCGACCGGAACAAGGATGTCCAGGGCGCGCTCGACAAATTCGGGCTGGCCTTGCGCGCGCTCGATGTCCGCGAAGCCGCGCGGCTGGGCGTGCGGGGCGGTCTGTTGGTCGAAACGGTTGGCGGGCAGGCGGCGAAGGCCGGTTTGCGAACCGGCGACATCATCCTTGCCCTGAATAGCCAGCCGGTTTCTTCGCCAGCGCAGTTCCGGCAATCGCTCGACAAAGCGGGCAAGCGTTTCGCGCTCTTGATCCAGCGCGGCAATTCGCGGATTTTCGTGCCGGTCAGGCTCAACTGAGCGCGAATCGCCCAAAGCGCCGCATGGCCGGGCGGGGGACTCTCCGCCCGGTTTTTCCCCGCCCGTACGGGCTTGCGCAACGGATTGAAGCGCGCCGCGCTTTCAATTTGCAACGTAAGTCGAATATCATCGGCGTCCGGCACGACCGGCGGCTCCGCGCAGCGGTCGCCGCCGGTCGTGCCATTCATCACAATGCGAGGTCAGACAATGCATAAAATCGCCACACTCATCGCTTCCGGCGCCATCGCCCTGACGCTGGCTGCCAGTGCTTCCGCCCAGGTCAAGCCCGAAGATCAGATCAAATACCGCAAGGCGGCCTACAGCTTCACTTCCTGGAACATGGGCAAGATCAAGGCCAGCCTCGACGGCACTTACGATGCCGCCCAGGTCAAGGCCGCCGCCAACGCCATCGCGGCTGTCGCCGGTTCCGGCCTGGGGGCGCTGTTCGGCCCCGGCACCGAAAAAGCCATCGGCGACCAGAAAACAGCCGTCAAACCCGAGTTATTCCAGAAAGGCGCGGAAGTCGGCAAACTTGCCGGTGACTTCGCTACAGCCGCCGCCGCGCTCGCCAAGGCTGCCGAAAGCGGCGATGCCGCCCAGGTCAAATCCGCCTTCGGCCAGATCGGCCAAACCTGTAAGGCGTGCCACGATCAGTTCAAATCCCGCAACTGATCGGGGCAAAGGCCCGAAAGGCCAATGGGCGGCGGTTCCCTGTACGCCGCCCGGAACGGATCTGGAGGGGGCGGTTTCCGCCCTTTCCGGATTTTTTTCCGACTGCCGTGGGGAAATCCCGATTTCGGGACAGCGCCGCGATTTCACGGAACGATTCCGGCGTATTCGCCTCCGCACCGCCGGGCGGCCATGATCGGTGCATGCGGACGGGCGCGGCGGCTTTCATGAAAATTGTTCAGGCTGCCTGCCGCGGATGGCGTGCGCGCCGATATACTGGGCGAGTTCGCCGTTTGCCATATCCGCCAGGATTTTTCACGGAGCCTTCCATGCCTACATTGTTCGATTCCCTGCAATTGGGCGATCTTGCCTTGCCCAACCGTATCGTCATGGCTCCGCTTACTCGCTGCCGCGCCGGCGACGGCAGGACGCCCAATGGACTGATGGCCGAATATTATGTGCAACGCGCCAGCGCCGGACTCATTCTCTCGGAAGCGACCGCCGTCACGCCGCAAGGCGTCGGCTACCCCGATAGCCCCGGCATCTGGAACGACGAACAAATCGCGGGCTGGAAGCCGGTCGTCGAAGCCGTCCACAAAGCGGGCGGGCGCATTTTCATGCAACTCTGGCACGTCGGGCGTATTTCCGATCCGGTTTATCTGGAGGGACGCCTGCCCGTCGCTCCCAGTGCCATCGCCGCCGAAGGGCACGTCAAGCTCGTGCGTCCATTGCGGGCCTACGTCGTGCCGCGCGCGCTGGAAACGGCGGAAATCTCCGCCATCGTCGACGCTTATCGCCAGGGCGCGGCCAATGCCAGGACGGCGGGCTTCGACGGCGTCGAAATCCATGCCGCCAATGGCTATCTGATCGACCAGTTCCTGCAAGATGGCACGAACAAGCGGACCGACGCCTACGGCGGCCCGATCGAGAACCGCGCCCGGCTGCTGCTCGAAGTCACCGATGCCGCCATCGGCGTTTGGGGGGCGGGGCGCGTCGGCGTCCATCTTTCGCCGCGCTGCGACTCCCACAGCATGCATGACAGCGATCCGGCCCGCAGCTTCGGCTATGTCGCTACCGAACTGGGCAAGCGCCGCATCGCTTTCATCTTTGCCCGCGAAGCGCAAGGCCCAGGGCTGCTCGGCCCGCAATTGAAAGCGCAATTCGGCGGCGTCTTCATCGCCAACCAGGGACTTACCGGCGAGACGGCAAACCGGCTGCTTTCCGCCTATGCCGATGCCGCCGCTTTCGGCGTCTCCTTTATCGCCAATCCCGATCTGGTCGAGCGTCTGCGACGGAACGCGGCGCTCAATACGCCGCGGCCGGAATCGTTTTACGGCGGCGGCGCGGAAGGTTACATCGATTACCCGTTCCTGGAATGATCGTCATGGCAAACCGCGTCATATCCAATGCGGCCATCCGGAACCGATGACCAAGAAAATCATCATCATCGCAGGCCCGCACGGCGCGGGAAAAACTGCTTTCGCGCGCGCTTTTCTTCCCGAGGAAGCCGCTTGCCCGCGTTTCATCAATGCCGACATGATCGCTGCCGGGCTGTCGCCGTTCGCGCCGGAAGAGGCCGCCATCAAGGCGGCCCGCCTGATGCTGGAAGAAATCCATACCAATGCCCGGCGCGGCGCATCCTTCGCGTTTGAAACCACGCTCTCCGGGCTCAGCTACCTGCACCTCATCCGGCAATGGCAAAAAGCGGGCTATCGGGTCAATCTGTATTTTCTCTGCCTGTCCAGCGCCGACGCCGCCGTCGCCCGTGTCGCGGAACGTGTGCGGCAGGGCGGACAGCCCATTCCCGAAGAAATCGTCCGGCGGCGGTTTGCCTCGGGACTGCGCAACTTCGATAGCTACTACCGGGAATGCGTCGACGCCTGGATATCGTTCGATAGCCTGAGCGATCCGCCGCGCTTTCTGGAACTGGGAGAAAACCCGACGCGATCCATCATGCGCCGCTGGTCGGCGGCAGCCTGGCAATACCGGCTCATCTCGACACGCACGCACGCGCCGCCCTGGCGGCCCAAAACGCATAATGACCTTGCCGCCGCCAGCGATGCCGACATGCAAAAATCGTTTGCCGCCCTGCTGCGGGCGGCGCGAGCGGCACGGCGAACCGCCATCCAGACCGGCACCGCTATCGTTGTGGCGAGGAAACACGGAAAATTCGTCCGTGTCACGGCGCGCAGGCTGGAAGAACAGTCCGCCAGCATCGCGAGCGTATGAGCGTTCCGCCGGCTTCCGGCCCGATTGCCGCCATTGCCACTCCGCCCGGACGCGGCGGCGTCGGTATTGTCCGCGTCTCGGGCGGCGATCTGGCGGCCTTCGCCGCCGCGCTCACCGGCAAGACGCCCGCGCCGCGCCGCGCCGTCCTTGCCGACTTCAAGGCTGCCGACGGCAGCGCCATCGACAATGGCCTTGCGCTCCACTTTCCCGCTCCGGCTTCCTTCACCGGCGAAGATGTTCTGGAACTGCATGGACATGGCGGCCCGGTCGTCATGAATATCCTGCTCGCCCGCTGTCTCGAACTCGGCGCGCGCCTGGCCGCGCCGGGCGAATTCACCCGCCGCGCCTTTCTCAACGGCAAGCTCGATCTTGCGCAGGCCGAAGCCGTTGCCGACCTGATAGACGCCAGCACCGCCGCCGCCGCGAAAAGCGCCATGCGCTCGCTTTCCGGCGAATTTTCCCGCGCCATCCGGGCGCTGGTCGAAGAACTCACCGGCCTGCGCACGCTCGTCGAAGCCACGCTCGATTTCCCCGAAGAAGAAATCGACTTCCTGAAGCAAGCCGATGCTTTCGGGCGCGTCGCCCGCCTTGACGAGCGCCTTGCGCGAGTGCGCGCCAGAGCGAAACAGGGCCAGCTTTTCCAGGCCGGTCTTTCCGTCGTCCTCGTCGGCCAGCCCAACGTCGGCAAATCTTCGCTCCTGAACCGTCTTGCGGGCGACGAGCTTGCCATCGTTACACCCATTCCCGGCACTACCCGCGATGCGCTCAAATCCGCCATCCAGATCCACGGCATTCCGCTGCACATCATCGACACCGCCGGTTTGCGCGACACTGGGGACGAAATCGAAAAAGTCGGCATCGCCCGCGCCTGGAAAGCTATCCAGGATGCCGACCTCGCTCTTTTGCTGCTCGACGCCCGCGCCGGTCTGACCGATGACGACATGGCCATTCTGGCCAGGCTTCCCGGGAAGCTTCCACGCCTCCTCGTTCGCAACAAGATCGACCTCACCGCCGAATCTCCGCGAAGGTACGCGCAAAGCATGGCGGACGCGGATATCCCGGCTGTTTCCCTTTCCGCCCGGACCGGGCAAGGCATGGCGCTGCTGGAGGCCGCGCTGCTCGAAAGCATCGGCTGGCAAGACGCCGAAGACATATTCATTGCCCGCGCCCGTCATCTACAAGCCATCGAAACCGGCGCGGAACATCTGGCCGCCGCCCGGCGCGAACTGGAAACCGCTTCCCCGGCACTGGAGCTTTTCGCCGAAAACCTGCGGCTGGCGCAAAACGCTTTATCGGAGATTACCGGCGAATTTACCGCGGACGATTTGCTGGGGGTGATTTTCGGTCGGTTTTGTATCGGAAAATAACAAGCCTGCCTGCGCTGTCCAAAGCCTTCCGCAAAACACCCCGCAAGCCCGCGTAACTGCGGGCTTTTTGTTCCGATGTCGGCTTGCATGTTCCGCACAAATCCGCATAAAATTGTGCCCAAGATTGTGCCCATGATGGTTTCTTGTGTGCCCATGGTGACGTGTGCCCATGACGAAATCAGCGTGAAAAGAGCCTTGTATTGCTTCGCTGAAATCTTTTTCGATGGGCAAATCAGGCGGGCTTAAATGCAGAAAAGCCTTACCAGACAAGGCTTCCCGGCGATTGTGCCCAAGGGTTTTCAGTGTGCCCATGATTCAGCGGCTTCATGGGCACAAATGAGGCGAGGGGGCGGAATCATGGCACTGACCGACACCAAATTACGGAATCTGAAATCAGGCGACAAGGCTTATCAGGAAGCCGATGAGGGCGGGCTGTTCGTGGAAGTCATGCCCGGTGGGGCGAAGGTTTGGCGGATGCGCTACCGGCTGGCGATCAAGCAAGAGAAAATCACGCTAGGCGACTATCCGACCTATTCACTGGCCGAAGCCCGGACATGGCGGGATGATTGCAAGGCACTGGCCGGGCGTGGCCTATCCCCGATGGCCTTGAAGCGTGGCGACCTGATCCCCGGCGATGCCGCCCCCGCCGTCAAGGAACTGGCGCAAGCCTTCATTCGCAACTGGTGCATGAAGGCTGTCGAGAGGGTGAAAGCCAAGGAAGCTGAGGCCAAAGCCGCCGACACGGTGGAAGCCTTTGCCCGGCGCTGGTATGCCGAGATTGTGAAACCGGCGAACAGTAGCCCCCGGAATATCGAGCGGGTATTGGATAAGGACGTGATCCCGACGATTGGCAGCAAACAGATTGCCGATGTGACCGTGACCGACATTCTGGCGATTACCGACAAGATCAAGAATCGCGGGGCCGATCAAATGGCGCTGCAAACCCGCAACGTGCTGAAACGGCTTTTCGCTTACGCCATTGCGCGGGAGAAAACCCAATTCAACCCGGCTGCGGCAATCGAAGCGAAATTCATTGCCCAAGCCAAAAGCCGCGATGTAGCCCTGACCCCGGAGGAAATCGGGAAGCTGTTGCGGGTCATCTACCAATCCAGCATGAAGCGGGCGCACAAGCTGGCGCTTCATCTGCTGATTTTGTGCATGGTGCGGAAATCGGAACTGATCGAAGCCAAGTGGGAAGAACTTGACCTTGAGAAAGCGGAATGGGCGATCCCCGGCGAGCGCATGAAGAAAGACAAGCCGCACCTTGTTTCATTGTCCCGGCAAGCGGTGGCGATGTTCGAGGAATTGAAGGGACTGGCGAGCGGTTCCGAATGGGTTTTCCCAAGTCGTGGCAATCTGAAGCAACCCATTGCGAAAAGTACCTTGAATGTCGCGGTGCGAGCACTGGCAATCGACGTGCGGGACTTCGTGATTCACGACTTCCGGCGGACGGCATCAACGCATCTGCATGAAGCGGGCTTCAATTCGGACTGGATCGAGAAATGCCTGGCCCATGAAACCAAGGGCATCCGGGGCATCTACAACCGGGCGCAGTATGCCGACCAACGGCGGGGAATGCTGCAATGGTGGGCTGACTTCGTGGATAGCCAGATTCAAGACGGGCGCGGCAAGGTAATCATCGGGCCTTTCGGGAAGGCTTACCAGTCGGCGGCATAATGGTTTGCCGCGCATAGCCCGAGGCTGATCCCCAAGGGCGAAAACCGGGACGCCCTTCTCGGCTGGCGCGGCATCTGATTCAGGGGCGATGCGTGAAAGGGGCGCTATGAAACCGTGGCACAACAAGAACGATTGCGAACACCTGCGGGCATACCATGCCTATTACCCTGTTCCTGAGGCGGCAATGCTTTGGTGCGGGGTTCCACCTGATGAGATGAAAGAGGAATTGGGTCGGACAATCTCGCACCCCAACATTCGCGGGGTATTCACGCATCCATTCATTCCATGTTTCGAGGTGCGATGCAGAATCATCCATGATGCAATCGAAAGCCGAACGCTACCGGCATCGCGTGAAAACGGCAAAGTGATTGATGAACATATCGCGCCAGATCGGCGGCATGTCTCGCGTGAACATTTGAAGGCGTGGATTGCCAAGGAACACCCTGCCGACAAGCCCGCATTCCTGTTTGATGAAATCGAGCGCAAGACCCATGCGGCAATCAATGCCGATGCTTTCCGGGCCTTGCAGGTTGATCGTGATGCAGTGCTGACGGAACTGGAAAAGGCGAAGGCATGGAGGGCTGACACCAACTGCGAAATGGACGCCTTGCGCGGCGAGTGCAATTCACTGCGGGCGATGGTGAACAGGGCGAACACACCCAGCGAGCGATCCGAAAGAACCCATCTCAACATCATCGGCGGTTTGCTGGCGCTGATGCTTGGCAAGTCGCCAGCGGGTAACCCGCAATCAGTATTCGAGAATCAAGGCGCGATCATTTCGGCAATGCTTGGGCACTATGGGGGCATCAAGGGTATGGGCTGTAGCAACCTTGAAAAGATCATGGCCGAAGCGAACAAGACCCTGAAAGATTCGGCTATCAGCGGGGGTTAGCCTCAATCGCAATTTGCGATGCACCGACCGCAAGTTGCCGTGACTGATGAAGGCGCGGTGCATATTGTGCTGAACCATGTTCCGGGCAGTTCCGGGACGCTTCACCTTCAACAGGAGAAAGCGAAACATGGCCGCACAAATTCAATCCGCGCTAACTATCCTTCGGCGCAAGCAAGTTGAAGCCCGCATCGGGCTTTCCCGTTCCAGCATCTATGCCCGCTTGCGGCAAAACCCCAAGAGGCCGGGCGACTATGACCCGACCTTTCCCAAGCCTATTTCTGTCGGCGCGAAATCTGTTGGCTGGATCGAATCCGAGATTACGGACTGGATCAACAACCGAATCGAGGAGAGCCGCCAACCCAAGCAGCGAAAAGGGGGGCGGACATGAAATCCTTCTTCAAAACCGTGATTATCCGCTTGGCCGTGTGGGGCGTGATTCCAGCGACCTTGGCGATTCTATTGATTCGATGGGGAGGGCTGAAACATGTCTGACGCACTCTCCCAATTCCGTGACGCAATGGCGGCGCGGGGCATTGTGCCGCCGGACGAACTGCTGACGGATGGGAAAATCCATCGCTGTGACGTCGAGGGCAAGAACGGCAAGGGCGATGCTTCCTACTTGCTGCATTTGGACGGCATTCCCGCCGGAGGGTTCGAAAACTTCCGTGACGGACTGGGTTGGCAGAACTGGCGGGCGGATACCGACCGCGCCTGGACACCGGCAGAAGATGCCGCGCACCAAGCCAAGGTCGAAGCCGCCCGGAAACAACGGCAGGCCGACGAAGCGAAGCGTCACGAAGAAGCGCGGCGGGTGTGCGCGCTTATCTGGAACCAGGCAACGCCCATCGACCCGGAAGCCCCGCATCCCTACTTGGCGAGGAAAGGCGTCCAGTCATACGGCTTGCGAGTCACGGGGGGCGGGCAGCTGATCATTCCAGTACGTGACACGGCGGGCACACTGCACAGCCTGCAATTCATCGGCGAGGATGGGGCCAAGCGATTCAAGACTGGCGGGCGCAAGCAAGGATGCTATTTTTCCATCGGGAAGCCCAACGGCGTGCTGTGCATCGCCGAGGGATACGCAACAGGTGCATCGATTTACGAAGCGACGGGGAATGCCGTGGCGGTGGCCTTCGACGCGGGGAGCCTGCTTCCCGTTGCCAAGGCGCTTCTGGCCAAGCTGCCCGACGTAAAAATCATCCTGTGTGCCGATGATGATTGGCGTACCGAAGGGAATCCCGGCCTGACCAAGGCTACAGAGGCGGCGCGGGCCGTGGATGGGTTGCTGGCCGTTCCGGACTTTGGGGACAATCGCCCCGATGGCGCGAAAGATTTCAACGACATGGCCGCGCTGTGCGGGCTGGAGGCCGTTTCCAGGGCCATAGCGGATGCCAGCGCGCCGCTGAAGGGAATCCCTTACCCCGAGGCCGAAACCCTGCCAAGGGGCGATTCCGCCGCCATCGCGCCCGAATCGGACGACGAAGCCTTCGCCCGCCTGGCGAAGCTATCAGAACTGGACTATGAGCACGCCCGCAACACCGAAGCCGAGCGCTTGAGGGTGCGCGTCAGCATTCTGGATAAGAACGTGCGGCAGGCACAACGGGACAGCCAGGCAACGGAAGGAATCGGCTTCGACGACATCAGACCATGGCCGGATCCGGTCGACGGCGCGGCGCTGCTGTCCGGCATCGCCGAGGCCATTGCCCGCTTCATCGTCTGCAAACCCGAGGTGACGCAAGCCGCCGCCCTGTGGGTTGCGATGACATGGTTCATTGACGTGGTGCAGGTTGCGCCGCTGGCGGTGATTACCGCGCCGGAAAAGCGTTGCGGCAAGTCGCAGTTGCTCACCCTGCTCGGTAAGCTCTCCCATCGCCCGATGGTGGCGTCCAACATCAGTGCAGCGGCGTTGTTCCGCGTGATCGATGCCTGGCAACCGTCCTTGATGGTCGATGAAGCCGACGCCTTCATGAAAGACAACGAAGAACTTCGGGGCATCCTCAACTCGGGCCACACTCGCGATTCCGCCTATGTGGTGCGTACCGTGGGCGAGGACTTCACCCCGAAGCAGTTTTCTACCTGGGGGGGCAAGGCTATCGCCGGTATCGGACAGTTGGCGGATACCTTGATGGATCGGTCAATTGTTCTTGACCTTCGGCGCAAGACGCCGCATGAGCAGGTCGAGCGGCTGCGCTATGCCGAATCGGGCCTGTTCGACGATCTTGCCTCGCGTCTCTGCCGTTTCTCCGGCGACAACCGGGAAGCCGTGCGCCGGGCGCGTCCCGAACTGCCCCTCGCCCTGCATGACCGGGCGCAGGACAATTGGGAACCGCTTTTGGCTATCGCCGACGTTGCGGGGGGCGTCTGGCCGGAACAGGCTCGAAAGGCCGCGCTGGTCATTTCCCCCGAAAGCGATGAAGCCGCCACCATCGGCGGCGAGTTGCTGGAAGACATCCGGGAAGTATTCGAGTTGAAGCGGGTGGATCGAATCAGAAGTACGGAATTGATCGAAGCCTTGTGCTCGGACGATGAAAAACCGTGGGCCACTTACAACCGGGGTAAATGGATCAGTCGTCGTCAGGTATCGAAGCGATTGAAGGATTACGGGATCAAGTCGAAAACGATCCGCCTTGGCGCTTACAACACCCCCAAAGGTTTCGAGAAAACGCAATTTGAAGATGCTTTCTCGCGTTATCTGACCCCCCTCCTTCTATCCGCCACACCGCCACAACCCAATGCCAGCAAGGGTTTTGGCGTTGCGGATAGTCAAAACGAATACGCCACAAAATCTTCCTATCCGCCACACGCCACAAAATCCGCTACAGAAACCCCATCCGCTACAGAAACCCGGCAACCCGACAGCCAAAAGTGTGGCGGTGTGGCGGATAAAAAGGGGGGGGAGGAAGAACACATGGTTTTCCTTCCGAACGGAAATGTTGTGGTGACATTATGAGTGTGACCATGATTTGTGAACTCGAAAAGTCAGGGGTTCATCTGTCGCTTTCACCTTCCGGCGAACTCAAAGCAGAAGGTGATCCCGAGGGAATCAAAAAGTGTCTTCCCCTGATCCGCGAACACAAGACCGTCCTGATCGCCGAATTGCGTGACCGGCAAGAGAAGAAGGAATCGTCCTGGTGGCGTGTCCGCTTCCAGAATGGTGGAACGCTGGAAGTCTTCACGCCATCAGGCGACACGCGAGCGAGCATCCTGGCGCGCGTTTCCAAGATAGGTTCGGATAGATAGGGATACGATATGCCTAGACCACGAGGTATGCCCAAAACGGGCGGAAGACGGCCTGGAAGCCGGAATAAAACGACACGGGATATACAGGCATTGGCGCAGTCACACGGCCCCCTGGCCGTCGATACGCTGGCCCGGATCGCAGGGGATGAAACACTGTCGCCCGACACGCGCATCCGGGCCTGTGCCGAATTGCTCAATCGAGGTTACGGGAAGCCGGTCGAACACCGCGAGGAACACCGTGAGCAGGTTACCCGTGAGAGTTCCATCAAAGACTTGACCGACGAGGAACTGGAGGCCGAGATGAAAAAATATGGAATCACGATACCGCGAGAAATTAGCCTCTGTCAGGGAATGGGCAATTGAGAGGCGAGGCCGTCATCTGGCGGCAAGTCTACGCGCTGAAAATCCCCGCCAGCCCGAGCCAGGAAGCGGCGTGACTCCGCTTGACATTCCTGCGATCTCGACCGCTTCCAGCGTCTCAAATATCAAGCGGTATCGTGTCGCCAAAGCGATTCAGGCGTGAGCGACCGTCAATTTCAGACCCAGGGCACGGGTGACTTTCAAAACCGTGCCGAAGCTTGGATTGTTTTCGCCGGAGAGCGATTTGTAGAGGCTTTCGCGGCCAAGCCCCGTTTCCTTGGCAATCTCGGACATGCCGCGCGCGCGGGCGACGACGCCAAGCGCCTTGGCGATGAAGGCCGGATTATCCTCGGCTTCCTCGAAGCACGCTTCGAGATAGAGGCGCATATCCTCGTCGGTCTTAAGATATTCGGCGGAATCCCATTTCTTGAGCTTCATGGTTCAGTCTCCAAGCTCTTGCGCCATCTTGAGCGCGGTTTCGATGTCCTTCTTCTGGGTGGATTTGTTCCCCCCGGTGAGCAACACATACACCACGGTGTCCTTTTTACCCCGCGCCAACGTGAATGCGCATCTCGGAAGCGCCTTGGCCAACCGGTTTCGCGTCGCCGAAATGCCCATCTTCGGCAAGGTCGATGCGCGCCTGTATCCGGCGCTTGGCAATCCTGTCCGTGAGTCCGGAAAACCAAGCGTCGAAAACATCCGTGGTCATGATTGTGTTCATAACCTTGATTGTATCCCATTTTATACAGAAATCAAGCCGCTTGACTTCCCCGCCAGTCGGGGTGCGATGAGAGGG
Organism: Azoarcus sp.; assembly: GCA_031265765.1. Classification (GTDB taxonomy): domain Bacteria; phylum Pseudomonadota; class Gammaproteobacteria; order Burkholderiales; family Rhodocyclaceae; genus WRNU01. Next base: position 3,046 of record JAISCE010000057.1, on the reverse strand, counting down.
TCACGCCGGATGCAGTTCCTCCCGCAGCACGCGCCGCAGGGCGGAGAGCGTCACGAGAGCGGCCTTTTCTTCGTCGATAGCCGCTTTCAGCGCGTCATTCATTAAGGTCTGATACCCTTTGCCCGCTGCCCCGGCGCGTTCCCGGAAGGCCACCAAAACCGCGTCGTCGATCCATATCGTGATGCGCGTCTTGCCCTTGGTTTCAGCCACAGCGCCACGCTTTGCGCCGGAAAAATCGTAACCTGCCTTCATGATTCACCGTCCTTCTTCATAAATCCGCCGTTCGTGCGGTTGTGCGCGACGCGCGGAAATGACCCGGATGTCTTCGCCCCGGTACGTGTAGGCCACCACCAGCAGACGGGTGAAGCCATCCGTTCCCAATGTGACGAAACGCGCCTCGTCGTGATCCCGGTCTTCGCGGGTGAGCGCGAAAGGATCGAAGAACACGCCGTCGACGTCCGCCTACATACAAAGTAAGTATAGGGAAAGATTTTTTGATCTCGCCAGAATTCCGGGTATCATCCCTGTGTCCCCGCAAACAACGGGGATCGGGATTCGAACCCTGGATGCGGCGGCGATGAGCCGCTACGTTTCGCGTAAAGCGGCTTTTTTTGCGCCTTGGTGTGTCCGTTATGGGCGACCGGGCGGAAGGAGCCGCAAGGCTCGCCAGTGCCGCACTGGTAGTTCGAACTCCCGCTTTGGTCGCCCACCCTCATTCGAACGGGGGTGGGTGGTGAAAAACCACTTGCGGAGAATCATCATGGCAACCATCGACACGCTCGGCGCGTCCGCGCCCGCATCTTCCCTCATTCTCGGGAAACACCCCGAAGACATACACAGCATCATCCAGACCGCCAATGAGGCTCTATCGTGGTTCGATCACCTGTTCCGCGAAATCAAGAAACAGGCCGAGTTCGACCACGACGACCGGCACGCAAGCCTTGCGACAAAGCTCACCACCATCGCCACGCTCTCGGGCATGGGCGCACATCTGTCCTTTGACATAGGTCAATACGTCAACATGGAAGACAAAGAAATGGAATCCGCGCTGAACAAGTCTGAAAGTCAGCGACAACGGGCGGCGCGGGAGTTATTGTGATTGGGTAAAACAGGGGCAGATTTCAGCATGAAACCGGACAACACAAAAACCGGCGCAATGCCAGCAACGGCAAGGGATTCGGCAAGAATCGGCGGAAACGATACCGCAAACTTGCCAAATGGTTTAGGTAAATCTCGGAGAGAAAAAAATCATGGGCGGCTTTGGTAGCGGGTTTGGGCAACACGGAAAGGACACGACAAGCGACATGCGCCCATTGGATATTCGGCGGCTGCAACGCGATGGCCTGCTGACACCGGGCCGGGCCTTCGGCTGGCATTGGACGCGCAACGGCGAAGATGTGGCATCGATTCAGATGCGAACGGAAGTTGACCGCGTGATTCTCAACTACCGAAGCCGGAGCAATGGTGGCGAGTGGCAACCGATGGAATACCCCGTCTATCTGGAATGGACACCCTGCAACCTTGGCGGGCGGCGGGCGTGGTTCCTTTGCCCGGCGAGAGGATGCGGGCGGCGCGTGGCGGTTCTCTTTGGCGGATCAATCTTCGCCTGTCGGCACTGTCACAATCTGGTTTATCAGTGCCAGCGGGAAACGGCTGATGATCGAGCGATGCGACGAGCAGACAACATCCGGTTGCGGCTTGGATGGGAAGCCGGGATAGCGAACCCGGAAGGCAGCAAACCCAAGGGAATGCACTGGCGCACCTTTGAACGGCTGAAAGCCGATCATGATGCTTTCGCCAAAGCGTCATGGATGGGCCTGGCCGAACGGCTTGGGCGGATGATCCGAAGGGCGCGAAGCGATGGGCTACCAAGCGAAGCCCGCTGGATCGAGGCGGAAATTGACGCATTGCTGACACCCATCCGCCGATAGCAAGCCGCATGACGGGCGGCGCGGATGCTGGTTAGATGCGATTTCAAATCCGATCAAAAAGTGTGCCCATATGTGTGCCCATGTTCCAGACTGGAACCCGAACAACCAAGCAACGGCGCGGCTTTGCGCCCGTTCGCTAGCTTCTGTATCGGGGCCATCCAGTGACGTTTCATGATGTAGCTCAACACCTTATCAGCCACCCCGGCGGCCCCGTGCAACGCATCGTTTGCTACATTGCTCCCTTCACCTCGGCGGATCGAGAAGCGGATTACCGCGGAGTATGGAAACATTTCAACCATCAGCCGCAGGGCGACCCGCCATATGCGCATGTCGATGGCAGCGCGAGTCCAGATCGAGGACAAACCCCATGAGCAAGAAGAACCGCATCAGCAAACTGAGCATCGCTGGATTCAAATCTCTCCGCAGTCTGCCTGATTTCGAGCTCGGCAATCTCAATGTATTGTTGGGTGCCAATGGCGCGGGCAAGAGCGGCTTCGTGTCTTATTTCCGCATGCTGGGAGAGATGGTGGAGGGGCGCTTGCAGAAATGGACAGCCCCAACTGACCTGCCCCCCTACGGGCGCTGGCGCATTCGCCCAGGCGTTGAGCACTGCCTGGCACACCAACTCGTCAGGTATTCGCTCGGAAAGGCTGTAGCCGAGCACTTGGCGTGTTTGCAAACTGATCACGACGGCCAAGTACAACCAGCCTTCCCGGGTCGGGATGTAGGTGATCTCGCCGACCCAAGCCGCTCTGGCACTGCCCACGGCAAAACAGATTCCTGGTCGCTGGCCGAGTATGCCGGCTGTCCGTCGTTTGCGGCTTGAAGTGCCTCTTGAGCTTGCCATGCAGGCCTTCCTCGCGCATCAGGCGCGCCACGCGCCGATGACCTACGGCATGTCCTCCGGCGCGTAGCCCGCACACCAACCGGGGGCGACCGTAAGTGCCTCGGCTCCCCGCATGCAGAGTGCGCAACGCCGTGCGCAGTGCAAGTTCGGCCTCCTGCCTGGGAAGGCTTCGGCGCTGTCGATGGCCATAGAAGCCGGAAACCGAAACCGCCAACACCCGGCATAACACCCTGATGGGGTAACGAGTCCGCTCCTGCTCAATGAAGGC
>JAISCE010000074.1 GCA_031265765.1 Azoarcus sp. | reverse complement strand
ATGTCAGGCGCGCGGGGCGCGTCCGCTCAAGGGGCTGCGGGAAAGTCGCTTGTCCAGAAGTTTTTGCTCTTTTGCAAAGGGTGTGGTTCGAGACCAACACATTTCAGGCGCGCAGCAGGTCTTGCCATCGAAGGCACGCTGTTGTCCAGCGAAATTCGGCCTCGGCGGCGGGACGCCCGCGCTACGGCTTTCCGGCGTCCGGCGCGTTCCGCCACCACTCTCGCGTAACGCTTTCTCCGGGCGCGATGCGCTCGCCCATGAGCGGCGTCAGCAATTCGACCGCGCCGTCCCGCGCGGCAAGTTCGCTGACCTTCGAGATGGATTCGTCCCAGGGATGGCCGCCCAGATCGAAAACGCCCCAGTGGACGGGAACCATCGCCCGCGCGCCGACATCGTGGTATGTCCGGATGACTTCTTCGGGGAACATATGCGTTTTGGGCCAACGGGCATTCCAGGCGTCGATTTCGATGAAGGCCAGATCGAACGGGCCGTGTTTCGCGCCGATCTCCCGGAAATGTTCGCCATAGCCGGAGTCGCCGCTGATGAATACGCGGAATTGCCGCCCCTTGAGCGACCAGGATGTCCACAGGGATTTATTGCGGCTGCCGAACGTCCGCCCGGAAAAATGGATGGTACGCTCCGAGGCGAAAACCAGGCCGTCCCCGGAATAGGCTTCGCCCCAGCCCGTTTCGTGGATGCGCTCGGGAGCGATGCCCCATTTCCGCAAATGCGCGCCGACGCCATACGGGACGACGAACTGGATATCCAGACCCCGCAGGGCGCGCATCGTGGCGTATTCGAGATGGTCGTAATGGTCGTGGGTGAGGAGCACGTAATCGAGCGGCGGCAATTGATCGCGCGCCAGCGGCGCGGCGGTGTAGCGGCCCATGATGCCGGGAAAGGGCGCGGCATTGCCGAAGACCGGATCCACCAGCAGTCTTTTGCCTTCCATCTCGACGATGAGCGAGGAATGCCCGAGCCAGTAGGCGGCGAGTCCGGCGGGCGCGGCGGCAAAGGATGTCCTGTCGAGCGCGACTTTGGGCAGGGGCGCGTCCGGCGCGTCCGGGTTGGCGGTAACGGCGCGCGAAATGAAGCGCCAGGCGAAGCGCAGCCAATTGGAAGGCGCGCCGTTGGCCGAACGTCCGGGATGGATCAGCGGTTCCGGACTCTGGAACTGGCCGTCCCGATAATAAGGCAGCTTTTCGTAGGCCGCGGTTTCCGCTTCGGAAGGCGTCTCGCCGATGGCCTGGAGCAGATGGCAGCCCGCGACGACGGCCAGCGCCGCCGCAATGACGAACGGTATCAATATCCGGCGAAACATTTTCCTGGCCATGGTACGGACGCTCATCCCGGATCAGCCCAGCAGGACGACAGCCCACACTGCCGCAACCATCGTCAATGCAAGCAATTGCGCCGCGCTGCCCATATCCTTGGCGTTCTTGGACAGGGGATGGCGTTCCATCGAAACGCGGTCGACCACGGCCTCGATCGCCGAATTGAGCAGTTCGACGATGAGCGACGACAGGCAGACGGCAATCATCAGCGCGCGCTCGCCCCGGCTCACCGGACAAAAAAATGCAAGGGAAATCAACACGGCATGAAGCGCCGTCAATTGCCGGAACGCGGCTTCGCCTTTGAACGCAGCCGCGAAACCGTCGCGGGAATACCCCGCGGCGGCAAGGATGCGGGCGAAACCGGTACGAGTCGGGGGCATGGAAGTCATTGCGGCCTCTTGAAAGCGAGGCGTATTTTTACCGATTTTTCGTCATGGATGCCAACTCATCCGGTTTGCCCGGCGCCATCGCATCCTGGATTTCTTTCACGCCTCGGGGTCGATATGACGAAGCATTCCCGCTACGACGGCACTTTATAAGGCAGGTCGAGCACTTCCGCGCATGGCCCGTCGGGCGAGCCCGCGTGGATTTTTCCGCCCACGGCGGCACAAGCCGACGGGAGAACCGCCAGCGCCTCGCCGCCCCAGGGCAAGGGCGCGAAATTGACGACGACGCCCGCCGGCTGCTCGCCGGATTCCGGCGTATACAACGCGACGCCGGCTCTCACGTCGGCGGGCGGGACGGAAAAACCGAGCCGGTAGGTACGCCGTTTCGGCTTGCCCAGGTATTGGGTGCGGACAACGATTTCTTGGCCGGGATAGCAGCCTTTTGAAAAGCTGATGCCGCCAATGAGCTCGAAATTGAGCATCTGGGCGACAAAAGCCTCCTGCGTCGCAGCCGTGACGAGCGGCAGGCCGGCGCGGATGGCGGCGAGATGCCAGCTCGCGGTGCCGCTCTCCACCGCGCCCGCCGAAAGCAAGGCGTCGAATACGGGCGCGGCCTCGGCAACGGCAAGGTCGACGATGAAAAGCCCGCTGCCGAGGCGGATCGTGCGCCGACCGCCGGAGGCGGCCTGCCGCATGTCGGACTCGGGCGCGGGCAGGCCCGCGCGGGCCAGGCAATCGCCCGCCGCCTGGCCCGCGAGGCCGATGAGCGCCCGCTCTGGAGGCGGACGCACGAGCCTGACCTTGCTGCGCAGGATATAAAGCGACAGTTTTTTCAGCAATGCCGGGGCAAGATCGGCTGCCGGCGCGAGGCTGTAGCCGTCGTCGTCGCGCCAGAGCAGGAAATTCGCCAGCATGCGGCCCTGGGCGGTGTTGAAACTCGTCCATTGCACGACGTCCGCGGCAAGCCCGGCGACTTCGTTGGAGAACATGTTGTGCAGGAAGCCCGCGACTTCGTCGCCGGTGGCATGCACCAGTCCGAGATGGACGAGCGGAACAGCCGCGGCCCCGCTGGCGAGCGCATCGGCATTGGCGTGCGGCACACCGAAATCCATGCCGAAATTGTCGGTGTCGAACCTGGCGCCGTGGCGGGCGAGGTAGTCGGTCCAATTGCTCATCGCGGTCGAGCGGGAAAAAGGCGGGGTGAAGTATTATAAGACCCCTTCAGCTTCCCCCACCCCTTCCGCTCCAATGAAGAAAGCCGTTTTCCGTGCTGTATTGGCCATTTTTCTTGCCGCGGTCGCACTGATATGGGTTGGATGGTGGTATTCCCGGCAGCCGTTGAAAGTCGCGCGCGGCGCAGCCGAATTCACCGTGCCGCGCGGCGCGGGAATGCGGCAGGCGGCGGATGCCATCGCGCGCGCCGGCGTCCGGGTCTATCCCCCGCTGCTCACATGGCTGGCGCGTTTCTCGGGCCGGGCGCGGCAGGTCAAGGCCGGCAGCTACGAGGTCAAGGCCGGCATCACGCCATGGCAGTTGGTCCGCAAGCTCGAAACCGGCGATGTCTCGCAAAGCGCCGTGTTGCTGGTCGAAGGCTGGACGTTCCGGCAAGTGCGCGCCGCGCTGGAAAATCACCCCGATTTGCAGCCCGATACGGCGAATCTTTCCGACGCCGAACTCCTCGCCCGCATCGGCGTTGGGGAAAAGCACCCCGAAGGACTGTTTTTCCCCGATACCTATATGTTCGACAAGAAATCCGGCGCGCTTTCGATACTCACCCGCGCCTATCGCGCAATGGAAGCGCAGATCGACGGCGAGTGGAAGAACAAGGATGCCAACCTGCCTCTGAAAACGCCTTACGAGGCGCTGATCCTGGCTTCGATCGTGGAGAAGGAAACGGGCCGCGCCCAGGACCGCACCCGCATTGCCAACGTTTTCATCAATCGACTGCGCGTCGGCTGGCCCTTGCAGACCGACCCCACCGTCATTTACGGAATGGGAGAAAAGTTCGACGGCAATCTGCGCCGCCGCGACTTGCAGACCGACACGCCGTGGAACACCTACACCCGCAACGGCCTGCCGCCGACGCCGATTGCGATGCCGGGGCGGGAATCCTTGCGCGCCACGTTGCACCCCGAGGGAGGCGACATGATGTATTTCGTCGCATGCGGCAACGGCAGCAGCGAATTCTCGCGCACGCTCAACGAACACAACAAAGCGGTCGACCGCTGCCAGCGCAACAAGGGAGGGGCAAGAAAATGAACGCGAAGCCGCGCGGGCGTTTCATCACTTTCGAGGGCATCGACGGCGCGGGCAAGAGCACGCAGATCGCCCTGCTCGCCGACGCGCTGCGCGCGCGCGGGCGCGAAGTGCTGCGCACCCGCGAACCCGGCGGCACCGAACTCGGCGAAAAGCTGCGCGGCTTGCTGCTCGGCATGGACATGCATCCCGATACCGAAGCGATGCTGATGTTCGCCGCGCGGCGCGAACACCTCGCGGCGGTGATCGATCCGGCGCTGGCCGCGGGCGTCTGGGTGTTGAGCGACCGTTTCAGCGATGCGACCCATGCCTATCAGGTCGGCGGCCGCGGCCTGGCGGCGGCGCGCTGCGATGCGCTCGAAGCCTGGGTGCACCCCGGTTTCGCGCCCGATCTCACCTTCCTGCTCGACATGCCTCTGGAATCGGCGACGGCGCGGCTCGCCGCCGCCGGAGCCGCCCCCGACCGTTTCGAGCGCGAACGGCGCGGCTTTTTCGCGCGGGTGCGCGCCGCCTATCTCGACCGGGCGCGGCGCGAACCGGCGCGCTTCCGGGTGCTCGACGCCACGCGGGAGCCGGAAACCATCGCCGCCGAAATCGCCGCCGGCATCGACGAGAAAACATGGCAGTGATCCACCCATGGCTCGAACCCTTATGGACGCGGCTGACCGCGCTCGGCGAGCGTCTGCCGCATGCGCTCCTCATTACCGGCGCATCGGGACTCGGCAAGCGCGACCTGGCCGAAGCATTGGCGGCGCGGCTGCTCTGCGAGACGCCGGACGCTGGCGGACAAGCCTGCGGACACTGCACATCCTGCCAATGGCGGCAGGCGGGCACGCATCCCGATCTGCGGCGGCTGGTTCCGGAGAGCGAAGACGCCCGGAATACCGCGGACGGCGCTCCCGAAACCGGCGAAGCGGGCGGCGGCGAAAGCAAGGCGAAATCGACCCAGATCGTCATCGGCCAGGTGCGCGCCGCGCAGGAAGCCTTGACCCTGACCTCGCATCGCGGCGGGCGACGGGCGCTGATCGTCGATCCTGCCGAAGCGATGAACCCGTTTACCGCCAACGCGCTCCTCAAACTGCTCGAAGAACCGCCGGACGCCTGCACCCTCATACTCGTTTCCTCCATGCCGCGCAAACTCTTGCCGACCATCCGCAGCCGTTGCCAGCAATGGCACGCGCCGCACCCCGGCGCCGAAGCACTGCGGCACTGGCAGGCTGAGCAGGGCGAGACGCCGCGCGTCTCCGCCAGCCTGCTGGCACTGTGCGGCGGCATGCCGCTGGCGGCGCGGCGGCTGGCGGCGCAAGGGATCGAAACCCTGGCCGAACGCTTCGCAAACGATCTGGCCGAAGGCGAGATCGACCCGTTGCGGCTCGCCGGGCAATGGGAAGCCTGGATCAAGAAAGATAAAACCGCCCTTGCCGCCGGTTTCGGCCTGCCGATGCTGGTCGAGTGGATGCAACGCTGGGTGAGCGATCTCGCCGCCCTGCGGCTGGGCGGGCGCGTGAAATATTTCCCGGCGCGCGCCGAACGCCTGGCGGCGCTTTCCACTCGCATGAGCGCGGCGGCGGCCGGCAACTGCTACAATGAATTCGTCAATATCCGCCGGGCGGCGAATCATCCGCTCAACCCGCGCCTGTTTCTGGAAGACATGCTGATGCGCTATGCGCGCACGCTGAAAGGAGTCCGGCCTTGAGCGACATTCAACCTCCCCGTCCGGCGCGTCCGAGCGTACTGTCACTGAGCATCAATTCCAAATCCGCGCTCTATGCCGCCTATATGCCGTACCTGATCGGCGGCGGCATCTTTCTTCCCACGTCCAAGCATTACAGCCTCGGCGATGAGGTTTTCCTGATGATGCAATTGATGGACGATCCGGCCAAGCACCCGGTCACGGGCACTGTCGTGTGGATTACCCCCGCGGGCGCGCAACGCAACAAGGCCCAGGGCGTGGGCGTACAGTTCGCCAGCGACGAAACGGGCAGGATGGTGCGACACAAAATCGAGCAGATACTTGCCGGTCATCTCAACTCCAACCGGCCCACCCACACGCTTTGATGCTCGTCGACGCCCACTGCCACGCCGATTTCCCCGAACTGGGCGCGCGCGAATCCGAAGTGCTCGCCGCGATGGCCGCCAACGATGTCGGGCACGCCCTCTGCGTCGGCGTCCGTCTCGAAGATTTCCCGCGCCTGCGCGCCCTTGCCGGACGCCATCCGGAATACTGGGCCTCGGTCGGCGTGCACCCGGACAACACTGGCTGCGAAGAACCCGGCGAAGCCCGGCTGTGCGAACTCGCCGACGACCCCAAAGTCGTGGCGATCGGCGAAACCGGGCTGGACTACCACTGGCACAGGGAGGCGCCCGAATGGCAGCGCGAACGCTTCCGCACCCACATCCGCGCCGCGAAAGCTTGCGGCAAACCGCTCATCGTCCACACGCGCGACGCCGCCGCCGACACCCTGCGCATCCTCCGCGAAGAAGATGCCGGCGCTTGCGGCGGCGTCATGCATTGTTTCACTGAGTCGCGGCAAATCGCCGAGGCCGCCTTGGCGTTGGGGTTCTACATCTCCTTTTCAGGCATCGTCACCTTCAGGAACGCCGCCGAACTCAAAAAAACCGCCGCCTGGGCGCCGCTCGACCGCCTGCTGATCGAAACCGATTCCCCCTACCTCGCGCCGATGCCGCATCGCGGCAAAACCAACGAACCGGCCTGGGTGAAATATGTCGCCGAAGAACTCGCCGCTTTGCGCGGCGTGCCGCTTTCGACGATCGCGCAAGCCACCACCGACAACTTTTTCCGTTTATTCCGCCATGCCCACCCTGTTTGAAATCTTCCGCCCTGCCGGCGTCGGCAATGCCGTTGCCGCCGTTTTCGCCGCCGTGACCTTCCTCGCCGCCGCGCCCGCTCTCGCCGACGATAAAGAAGCCGCCCTCACTGCCGCCCGCAGGGGCGATACCGGCACACTCGCCAAGCTTCTCGAGCGCCGCGCCGTCCCGCCCGACGCCGTGGACCGGTACGGCAATTCGCTGCTCATCCTCGCCGTCCGCGAAGGCAACATCGACGCCGTGGATACCTTGCTGCGCTTCAAACCGCAACTGGATCGCCGCAACCGCAACGGCGACTCCGCCCTGATGATGGCGGCCATGCAAGGACACGAAAAACTGATCGAACGCCTGCTCGCCGCGGGCGCCAGCGTCAACAACGGCGGCTGGACGGCGCTGCACTACGCCGCGCTCGAAGGCAAGCTTGCCATCGTCGAGCGGCTGCTTGCCGCCGGAGCCGACGTGAACGCCCTGACGCCCAACCTGTCCGATGCTCTCATGCTTGCCGGGCGCAACGGACACATCAATGTCGTGCGCCGCCTGCTGAAAACGCCGATCGCGCTCGACCGCCGCAACGACCATGGCATGGATGCCGAGGCATGGGCGCGTTCCAAAGGCAACACCAGGATCGCCGACCTGATCGAGAAAGCGCGCGCGGAGCGTCCGCGACGGCGCTGAACGCCGGGCAAGAAACGGCGGCTCATGCGGGCCGCCGCGCCTGCCTCGAAACGCCCGCGCCCTCTACATCCGCGCGCCGCCGCGCCATCGTCCCCGCAAGGCCGGAACCGGCGAACGGCATGGCCCGGATTCCGGGTCCGGGAATGCCGCGCCCGCCCCGGCCCTCGATCATTGCTTTGCCAAACCTGTTTTTTCCCGCTAAAATCGACGGGCTTTAATCGCCTCGCAGGAGCGTTTTGCTTTTGTCGCGGCGGAATTTTCCGGTCGAAGTCTCACGGGATGGGCGATACCGCCCATTTTTTATTTGTGAAGGCGTAAAAGTCAATACAGAGGTACAGGGGTGCGGGATCTGGGGGAACTCATCGGGCAAGTCGTGACCGGTCTCGGTTTTGAACTCGTGGCGATCGAAAGTTCGACGCGGGGGCGGCTTCTGCGCGTCTTCATCGACATCGCGCGCGGCGTGAACGTGGAAGACTGCGCGACGGTCAGCAACCAGCTCACCCGTCTTTTTGAAGTCGAGAACGTCGATTACGACCGCCTCGAAGTCTCCTCGCCCGGACTCGACCGACCGCTCATCAAACCAGTCGATTTTGAACGCTTCGCCGGACAGGAAATACGCTTGCGCACCCATGTCCCAGTGGGCAATCAACGCAACTTCACCGGCGTGCTCCAGGGCCTGCGCGATGGCGCGGTCGTGGTCGACACAGACAAGGGGGAACTCCTGGTCGCCTTCGACGATGTCGAGAAAGCACGTCTCGTTCCCAAATTCTGAACCCTGGAGGTCTCCCTGACATGAGCCGCGAAATCCTGCTGTTGGTCGATGCATTGGCGCGTGAGAAGAACGTCGCCAAGGACATCGTTTTCGCCGCCCTGGAATCGGCGCTGGCCTCCGCCACCAAGAAACGCATCCACGACGATGCCGACGTGCGGGTGAACATCGACCGGGGCACCGGCGATTACGAATCCTTCCGGCGGTGGGTGGTCATGCCCGATGAGGATGTCACCAACGACAAGGCCGAAATGGGCATCATCGACGCGCGCGACATCCACCCTGAGATCGAATTGGGCGAATACATCGAAGAAACGCTGGAGCCGATCGACTTCGGCCGCATCGGCGCGCAGGCGGCCAAGCAGGTGATCCTGCAAAAAATCCGCGACGCGGAGCGCGAGCAGGTGCTCAACGATTTTCTCGAACGCGAGGAATTCCTCGTCTCCGGCACGATCAAGCGCATCGAGCGCGGCAACGCCATCATCGAAGTGGGCCGCATGGAAGCGGTGCTGCCGCGCGACCAGCAGATTCCGCGCGAGAACCTGCGCGCGGGCGACCGCGTAAAGGCTTATCTGCTCAAGATCGACCGTGGCGTGCGCGGCCCGCAGCTGATCCTGTCGCGCACGGGGCCGGAATTCCTGATGAAGCTTTTCGATCTGGAAGTCCCCGAGATCGAGGACGGCCTGCTCGAAATCAAGGCATGCGCCCGCGACCCCGGCCTGCGCGCGAAAATCGCGGTCAAGGCCAACGACCAGCGCATCGACCCGGTCGGCACCTGCGTCGGCCTGCGCGGTTCGAGAGTGACGGCGGTCAGGAACGAAATCGCCAACGAGCAAATCGATATCATCGTATGGGCGGCCGATCCGGCACAGTTCGTGATTGCGGCGCTCCAGCCCGCCGAGGTGGTTTCCATCGTGGTCGATGAAGAAGCGCACGCAATGGACGTGGTGGTGGATGAAAACAATCTCGCCATCTCGATCGGGCGCAACGGCCAGAACGTCAAACTGGCTTCCGAACTGACCGGATGGACGATCAACCTGATGAGCGAGCAGGAATCCGCTGCCCGCACCGAACAGGAACGCGGCGAATTGCGCGCGCTTTTCATGGAAAAGCTCGATGTCGACGAAGATGTGGCCAACATCCTGATCGACGAAGGCTTTTCTTCGCTCGAAGAAATCGCCTACGTTCCGCTTGCCGAGATGCTCGAAATCGAAGACTTCGACGAAGCCACCGTCAATGAATTGCGCAACCGCGCCCGCGACGTGCTGCTCACCGAAGCCATCGTCACCGAGGAAAAACTCGAAGGCGTTGCCGACGACCTCCTCTCGCTCGAAGGCATGGACAAAGCCCTGGCGGCCAGGCTTGCCAGCCAGGATATCCGGACCCGGGACGATCTGGCCGACCTCGCGTCCGATGAACTGGTCGAGTTGACCGGCATCGGCGAGGAGCGCGCCAGCGCGTTGATTTCGACCGCGCGCGCCCACTGGTTCGAGAAAGAATGACGGGAGTTTTGCGATGGAAGGTATGAGCGTGACCCAGTTTGCCGGCGAACTGAATATGCCGGCCACGGCGCTGCTGGAACAATTGAAGCGCGCCGGCGTCGACAAATCCGACGCAAAAGACTTGCTCACCGAGCAGGACAAATCGCGCTTGCTCACCTACCTGCGCGAGTCGCACGGCGATGCCGGGAAGGGAAAAATCACGCTGACCCGCAAGCAGACTTCGGAAATCCGCTCTACCGACGCCACTGGCCGCGCCCGCACCGTGCAGGTCGAAGTGCGCAAAAAGCGCACTTTCGTCAAGCGCGACGAAACCCTTGAGACCGCGCCTGGCGAAAGCGCGTCCGTCCCGCCCCCCGAGACCGCGCCGCCAGCCCCGGCGGCGGAACCCGCCGCCGTCCAGACCTCGCCGATGCCGGAGCCGGCCCCCCGCCCGGAACCGGCATCCACGCCTGTCCCGACCGCCGCCGAGGAAGCAAAGCCTGCCGAAAGCCCGGTTGCGCAAGCCGCCGGCGAAATCGCCGAAATTACCGAAATCGTCGCAGAACCCGAAACGCCCGTCCCCGCGAGCAAGCCGGCAACCGTCACGCGCCGCAAACGCGCCGTGACGCCGCCGATCGCCCAGATACTGAGCAAAGAAGAACTTGCGACGCGCGAACAGGAATCGCGCCGCCACCGCGAACTGCGCGAACGCCAGCAGGCCGACCTGCGCGCGCGCCAGGAGCGCGAAACCGCAGCCAAGGCCGCCGCCGAAAACCGGCGTCAGGAAGAAGAAGCCCGCATGCGCGCCGCGCAGCAGGCACAACAAACGGGAAAAGACCCCGCTTCCGGCAAAGCCGCCCCGGACCGGAAAGCAGCCACTTCCGGCACGCTGCACCGCCCGCCCAAAAACGACAGCAAACCCGCGCGCGAAGCCAGCAAGCGCGGCGCGGCCGGTGGCCGCGACAGCGACAACAGCAAGCGTCGCGGCGGTCTCAAGACGCGCGGCGATGTCACCGCCACGGCCACGGGCAACGCCTGGCGCGGCGCGAAATCCGGCGGACGGCACGGCGGCGGCGGGCATGGCCATGCCGGAGAACGCGCGACCGCCTTCCAGACCCCGAGCGAACCCATCGTGCGCGAAGTGCATGTCCCCGAAACCATCTCCGTGGCCGATCTCGCCCACAAGATGGCGGTCAAGGCCACCGAGGTCATCAAGGCGCTGATGAAAATGGGCATGATGGTCACCATCAACCAGGTGCTCGACCAGGAAACCGCAATGATCCTCGTCGAGGACATGGGCCACAAGGCATTCGCCGCCAAGCTCGACGATCCCGACGCCTTCCTTGCCGAAGCCGACGAGCACAAGGATTACGAAATCCTGCCGCGCGCCCCGGTGGTGACGGTAATGGGTCACGTCGACCATGGCAAGACCTCGCTGCTCGACTACATCCGCCGCGCCAAAGTCGCGGCGGGCGAAGCGGGCGGCATCACGCAGCATATCGGCGCCTACCACGTGAAGACGCCGCGCGGCATGATTACCTTCCTCGACACGCCCGGGCACGAAGCCTTTACCGCCATGCGGGCGCGCGGCGCGCAGGCGACCGACATCGTCATCCTGGTCGTCGCCGCCGACGATGGCGTGATGCCGCAGACGCGCGAAGCCATCCACCACGCCAAGGCGGCCGGCGTACCGCTGGTCGTGGCGATCACCAAGATCGACAAACCCGCGGCCAACATCGAAAAGGTCAAGCAGGCACTGATCGCCGAAGAAGTCGTACCGGAAGAATACGGCGGCGACACCCTGTTCGCGGCAGTGTCGGCCAAAAGCGGCGAGGGCGTCGACGAACTGCTCGAAGTCGTGCTGCTCCAGGCCGACGTGCTCGATCTCCGGGCGCCGGTCGATGCGCCCGCCAAGGGGCTGATCGTCGAAGCGCGGCTCGACAAGGGGCGCGGCCCGGTCGCCTCGCTCCTCGTACAGTCCGGCACCCTGCGGCGCGGCGACGTGATCCTGGTGGGCGCGACCTTTGGCCGCATCCGCGCCATGCTCGACGAAGGCGGGGCCAGCGTCGAGCAAGCCGGCCCGGCGATCCCGGTCGAAATCCTCGGCCTGTCGGAAGTTCCCGCGGCGGGCGACGAAGCCATCGTCCTCACTGACGAGAAAAAAGCGCGCGAAATCGCGCTGTTCCGCCAGGGCAAGTTCCGCGATGTCAAACTCGCCCGGCAACAGGCGACCAAGCTTGAAAGCATGTTCGGACAAACCGGCGAAGGCGAATCCAAGAGCCTCGCGCTCATCATCAAGGCCGACGTGCAAGGCTCCCAGGAAGCGTTGTCGCAATCGCTGCAAAAACTCTCCACCGACGAAGTCAAGGTGCGCGTCATCCATGCCGGCGTGGGCGCGATCACCGAATCCGACGTCAATCTGGCGCAGGCATCGGGGGCGGTCGTCATCGGGTTCAACACCCGCGCCGATTCCGGCGCAAGGAAGCTTGCCGAAAGCTTCGGCGTCGACATCCGCTATTACGACATCATCTACGATGCCGTCGACGAGATCAAGGCGGCGCTTTCCGGCATGTTGTCGCCGGAAAGGCGCGAAGAAATCATCGGCATGGTCGAAGCCCGCCAGGTGTTCGCCATCTCCAGGGTGGGCACGGTGGCCGGCTGCTACGTGCTCGAAGGCACGGTGAGGCGCGGCGCATCGGTGCGGCTGCTGCGCAACCATACGGTGATCTGGACGGGCGAACTGGAATCCCTCAAGCGTTTCAAGGACGATGTCAAGGAAGTCAAGACCGGTTACGAATGCGGCCTGCAACTGCGCGGCCACAACGACATCGAGGTCGGCGACCAACTCGAAATCTTTGAAATCCGCGAAGTGGCCAGGACGCTCTGACAATGCCGAAAGAATATTCGCGCGGCCAGCGCGTGGCCGGGCAAATCCGCCGCGAACTGGCCGGACTGATCCAGCGGGAAGTCAAGGATCCGCGAGTGGGTTTCATCTCGCTCACGGATGTCGAGCTCACCCCCGACTATGCCCATGCCAAAGTCTTTTTCACCGCGATGGGCGAGGCCGGAGACGTACCGGAAATCCTCGAAGGACTCCAGCGCGCGAGCGGCTTTCTGCGCCGCGAACTGGGCAAGCGCATCCGCATCCACACCCTGCCCGAACTTCATTTCCACTACGACCGCTCAGTGGAAGAAGGCCGCCGCCTGTCGCAACTGATCGAACAGGCCGTACGCGAAGACAAAGCGCACGCGGCGGACGAAAAACCCGAAAGCTGACGGAGAGCGCGCAACTCGCCGCTCCCGCCTTCTCCCGCGAATTTCCCTTTTCGCCCCGCGCCGCCCATGAGTGCCGACAAACCCGCCCGCCCGCCTCGCCGCGCCGTTGACGGCGTGCTCCTGCTCGACAAACCGGCGGGAATGAGCTCCAACGCCGCTCTGCAAACAGCGCGCCGCCTGCTGAACGCGCGCAAGGCCGGTCACACCGGCACCCTCGATCCGCTGGCAAGCGGCCTGCTGCCGCTGACTTTTGGCGAAGCCGCCAAATTCGCGCAAATGCTGCTCGACGCGGGCAAAGTCTACGAAGCCGGCGTGCGGCTCGGCATCGAAACCGACAGCGGCGATGCCGAAGGCGCAATACTGGCAACAAGGCCGGTCACGACCGGCGAAGCCGAACTGCGCCAGACGCTCGCGCGCTTCACCGGCGACATCGCACAAACACCGCCAATGCATTCGGCGCTCAAGCGCGACGGCAAACCGCTCTACGAATACGCCCGCGCCGGTATCGAAATCGCGCGCGCGCCGCGCCAGGTGACGATCTCGGAACTGACGCTGCTTGCATTTGAAGGCGAACGCTTCACCCTTCGCGTGGCCTGTAGCAAAGGCACCTACATCCGCACGCTGGCGACGGACATCGGCGCGGCGCTCGGCTGTGGCGCACACCTCGACGCCCTGCGGCGCACCCATGTCGGCGTCTTCGACCTGACGGCAAGTATCACGCTGGAAACGCTGGAAGCCGCCTCCCCGGCGCAACGCGACGCCCTGCTTGCCCCCGTCGACACGCTGGCGGCGATTTTCCCCCGGCTCGACCTCGACGACGGCGATGCCCGCCGGATACTGCAAGGCCAGCCGCTGCGCCTGCCGCGCCAGGGCGGCGAAAACCCCGGCGATCGCGTCCGCCTTTACGGCCCCGGCGGCTTCCTGGGACTTGGGCAATGGAAAGAAGACGGCGGCCTGTGGCCGAAACGCCTCGTCTGCCCTGCCTGAAGGCGCGCACACGCGATCAAGACCGATGCGGGCGATCATGCCTGGCGCTACTTTGCCGCGCGCCGCTGCATCACCGTGCCGACCAAGCCCAGACCGGCCAACAGCATGGCCAGGGTTCCGGGTTTCGACACGCTCGTCACGAGCCCGGGCAAGCGCCCTGCACGCGGTCAGTGCGGGGTTTGAATGCGACGATAGCGGGGTTTCAACGCGACAGTACGGCATTTGAAGTTTGGCAGCGAAACAAAATTACAACAGTCCGTAAATAGCCGGTCGTCACTGCCCACTATCTCCCTTCCATACGTTACATTTACACTTCGATGATTTCCGTAGCACATTTGCCTGAGCGGGAAACCAGTTGATTTTACGGGGCATGAGAAGCCAAATCAGTGCATCCAACAGGAATGCCGGATATTTGGCAATAACTACTTTAACCAGGAGTTGATTATGACTGATAAATATTCGGAAGAGCGGGCTATTCCGAAAATTCCAATGTGCGGAAAAGCGCCGTTTGAGCTTCGTTTCGATGGATACTCTTTGCGGATAATTGGTGCAACGGGTACAAACGGAAATCTGATCTTTTCAGCAGTTTCAGGGAGACCTAATGAAAACAAAGGATTCGATTATTCTGTTGAACGCCAGAAAATTCCGAGGCAAGGGCCAATCCCTGTTGGTGAATACTGGATTCAGCCATCCCAAATATGGGAAAATAGCCCTGTTCGGTCGACTCGTAATCCGTATGTTGCGTGGGGGCATTACCGTGTTACGATTCATCCATATCCTTCGACAGAAACCTATGGTAGAGGTGGTTTTTTTATCCATGGTGGAACCATATCGGGAAGTGCAGGATGCATTGACTTAACTGTATCAATCGTACAGTTTATAGAGCAACTCGACAAACTGCTTGGAGGGCGTCCAAAATGTTACATTCCTCTTCATGTAAGGTATTGAAGAATTTTGCGAGTGGTTCGCTATTATTGTTTCCTTTGGCTGCTTTTGCAGAAGTTAGCGATAAAGAACCATCACTATCCTCCGTGTGGATCACAGGATGTGTTGTAGCATTAATTTGTTTTATTGTTGCTTACTTTGTAAGATGGTACAGCATTATCGTAGCCGTTTTCCCTCTGTGCTGGTTTATATTGCACTTTATCGAATTGCACTCCGAGGATGTTGGCGTTGCTTTATACGCTGAACAAGGAATAGGATATTTCATTCAATCTTATCTCGCAGCTCTGCTTATATTGCTGGGAGTAATTTTGGGAGTTACTTTCAGCAATAGGCAAAGGCAGAAACATCCTAAAACGACAAGGCGAATATAGCGGGAAATCGGAAAACTATCGCATCAGGCTTTGACAGGATGCTGTAACATTGTCGTCATATCAATACCAAGGATATTTTTCTTACATCAACAACAAGGTGCGTCTCCAGCGCGTGAATGACATAAGCGTGCGGCGCGCTGCGGCCATGAAAACATCGAGGCGGCGGCTGCCCTGCCCGCTCGCCTTTTGGCATGCGCTTTGCTTCCGATAACGCGAATACTCGTCAATGAGGTCGAAAGCCATGGCAACGCCAGTCTCCAACAGTATGTCGAAGCTCGCCGCCTCCAACGCGGCGTTCAACGCCGACAACATCCGCAACAGCGCGGGAACGTTCAACACCCGTTTTCCCGATCTGCTGCGTAGCCAGATACAGACCGCTACCGGCGCGCGCAGCCCCGCCCCAGCTCCAGCCCCTTCGCGGCCTCCGGCAATGGAGGCGGCGCGCGCGCGTCAGCCGGATCGGGATCGCGCCCCGTCGCGCGAGCCTTCGCGCACGCCCGTTTCCACATCGCCCCGGCAAAGCCCGGCGCACGAACCGCAAGCCCCCGGCAAGCACGGCAACCCGCCCGCACAGATAGCCGAGCAGCCCGCAAATGAGAAACTGCAAGACGCCATAGCCGCCTCGACGGCGACAAACCCGGAAGTGAACGTGGCGGACGGCGGCGAGATTTATGAAACCGGCGCGGCCTTCAGCAATACGGCGCCGGACGATACCGTTCCGGACGATACCGTTCCGGGCGGCACCGTTCCGGGCGGCACCGTCCTGGATGGCGTCATTCCGGACAACGCCGCTCTGGACGATGCCGCTCCAGACGATGCCGCTCCAGACGATGCCACTCCGGACGATGCCGCTCTGGCGCTCGTCGAAGCGCCCATCCAGGCCGTCAATCCCATCGTCACCCCGGTTTTACCGGCAACGATTGCCGCCCCGTCAGAGGCGCTTGCCAAAGGAGAAGCGATTGCCGATGCGGACGCCGGCAGCGCCACGGACGGCGCCGCAGTGGAAGATACCGGCATCGAAACGCCCCCCCGCAATGCCAGACGGCCCCGGCGCGCCGCCATGGCGACCGGCATCGGCGCCCATCCTGCCGGAAACGGCACAGCCGCCAAAGCGGCGAGCGCCTCCCCGGCAGCGATTTCCGCAACGGCGGCCTCCACGACGGCAGCTTCCAGCGCCGCCGCGGCAGCCGCGAGCAGCCAGGCGACGGACGTTCCCGGCCTGCGGGCGGATGTTCTCGCGGCGCGCACGGACATGGGCGCGCGGACTGCCTCGGCAAACGCCGACGCCAATCCCCCGCCGATTCCGAACGCCTTGCGGACACCGGCCCAGGAGAGCGCCGCCCTGCCCCGCTTCACCATCCCCGCCGCCGCCGGGCAACGCGCCTGGGCCGAGGAAGCCGGCAACAAGATCATGTGGATGCTCGGGCGCGCCGAAACCCGGGCCGAACTCATTCTCACCCCGCCCCATCTCGGTAAAGTGGAAGTCTCGATCAACCTCAATGGCGACCAGACCACGGCCCAATTCATCGCCTCCTCGCAAGCGGCCCGCGAGGCGCTGGAGCAGGCCATGCCGCGCCTGCGCGAATTGCTTGCCCAGGCCGGCATCGACCTCGGCAACGCCAGTGTCGACACCTCCGCCGAAGGCCGGACGCGGGACGACGACGACGCCCGCACGGCCAGCCGCGCCAACGCCCGTCATGACGGCGGCCATGATGGCGGCAATGACGATGCCACGGGCGTCACATCCGCCCACTGGACAAGACGGGATAATGGCCTCATCAATACCTTCGCCTGAAGCCATTGAATAAGGGGTGCTCCGCCCCACTTTTCCTCGCTTGGCGGGCGGCGTCGGCAAGTGATAATCCCGCGCAGGAAAGGAGAATCCACAATGGCGCAAGCAGCCAAACCTCCCGCCAAACAGGACGCCACGGCGGCAGCGCCCGTCGCCAAACGCAGCGCCAAATTGCTGTTGATCGTCGTGCTGGTTGCGGTATTCGTACTTTTGATCGCAGTGCTGGGCATTGCCGCCCTGGTGATACTGAAAAAAAACAACGGCGGACACGAAGCCGCCGCGCCGCCGCCGCCGCCGCTCATCCTGGAAACCAGCCTTGTCAACCTCGACAAGCCGCCCGTATTCGCCCCGCTCGATCCTTTCACCGTCGACCTGCGCGGCGAGAGCGGCGACGAGAGCCATTATCTGCAAGCGGTCATGGCCCTGCGAGTGGCCGACCAGCGCACCGCCGACGCGCTCAAGGGCTGGATGCCCGAGATCCGGCACCGCATCAACATGCTTATATCGTCGAAACGGCCCGAGGATATACAGAGCAGCGCGTCCCGCGAGGCGCTGGCAAACGAAATACAGGAACAGATCAACACCATGCTCGGCGTCCCGCCGCCGCCGCCGAACTCCCAGTCCCTGGTACAGCTGCCGATCCAAGCGGTGCTGTTCAATTCTTTCATCATCCAGTGAGGCCGTATCGTGGCTTCGGATTTTCTCTCACAGGAAGAAGTCGACGCCCTGCTGCGCGGCGTAAACGGTGAAACCGATGAGCCTGCCGCCAGGGAAGAAGAACAAGGCGGCGTCCGAACCTACAACATGGCCACCCAGGAGCGCATCGTGCGTGGGCGCATGCCCACCATGGAGCTCATCAACGAACGCTTTTCGCGCTACTTGAGAATCGGCTTCTTCAATTACGTACACCGCAACATCGAAGTTTCGGTCGGCCCGATCAAGGTGCAGAAGTACGCCGAATTCGTGCGCAACCTGGTCGTACCCACCAATCTCAATCTCGTGCTGGCCAAACCCTTGCGAGGCACCGGACTGGTGGTGTTCGAGCCGACACTGGTTTTCATCATCATCGACAACATGTTCGGCGGCGACGGACGTTTTCATACCCGCGTCGAAGGCCGCGACTTCACCCAGACCGAGCAGCGCATCATCCAGGGCATGCTCGATGTGGTATTTACCGAATACAGCAAGGCATGGGCGCCGGTCTTTCGTCTCGATCTCGAATATGTGCGCTCGGAGATGAATTCGCAATTCGCCAACATCGCCACGCCGTCCGAGATCGTGGTCGCCACCGCCTTCACGCTGGAAATGGGCGACATCCAGGCCGAAATGCATATCTGCTTTCCTTATTCGATGTTGGAGCCGATCCGCGATCTGCTGTATTCGACGATGCAAAGCGACCATCTCACCCAGGATAAACGCTGGGTCAACCTGCTGTCGCAGGAATTGCAGGGCGCGGAAATCGAACTGGTCTGCAATCTCGGCACGGCCAAAGCGACCTTGCGCGACATCGTCAACATGCGCGTCGGCGATATGATTCCGCTCGACGTTCCGCCGCTTCTGAAAGCGACGGTCGATGAAGTGCCCGTGCTCGAGTGCCGCTCCGGCACCCGGAACCGGCAATATGCGATCATGGTCGAGCGGATGACCGGCAGCAGCGAACCCCTCAACAGACTAGCTGGAGGCCGCAATAATGGCTGATGACGACAGCACCGAAGCGCCAGTCGCCGAAGACGATTGGGCCGCGGCCATGCAGGAACAGGCCGTCGGCGAGCAGGCCGCGGAAGCAGGCAGTGAAAGCGAAGGCGAGGGCGAGGGCGGCGGTTCCGCCGAAGACGATTGGGCGGCGGCCATGCAGGAGCAGGCCGAGCAGGAAAGCCAGTTCGATCCCGAAGCGGCGCAGGTCGCCGCCGATCTCGCCTCCGCCGCCGGTGAATCGCCCTACCAGGCCAAACCGGCAAGCCAGCTTTTCGAGGATTTGGGCAACGACGGGCCGAAACCCGGTTCGCTCAACGATTTCGACATGATCCTCGACATTCCCGTACAGATCACCGTCGAACTGGGCCGCACCAAACTCTCGATCCGCAACCTGCTGCAACTGGCGCACGGCTCGGTCGTGGAACTCGACGGCCTGGCCGGCGAGCCGATGGACGTACTGGTCAACGGCACCTTGATCGCGCAGGGCGAAGTCGTGGTCGTCAACGACAAATTCGGCATCCGTCTCACCGACATCATCACCCCCGCCGAACGCATACGGAAAATCCACCACTGATCCCTCCTCTGGATACGCTCACGCGCAGGGCCATCATCGTATGAATGCATTCGCTCCCGTCCCGGCATGGCCATCGTGCGACCGTCCCGCGAACCCGTCCGGCCCGGTCGCCGCCGCGCTTTTCGCGCTGCTCTTTGCCCTCTCCGGCCCATGCCTCGCCGACACGCAGCCCCCCCCGGTTCCCGGCGCCTTCGCCAGCATCGGACAAATGCTCTCCGGGCTGGCGGCCGTGCTTGCCCTCCTCATTGCCAGCCTGTGGCTGCTGAAGCGTTTTTCCGCTCCCGCACGGGGCGGCGGCCTGCTGCGCGTCATCGCCGCCGCCGCGGTCGGCCCGCGCGAACGGGCCGTGCTGCTCGAAGCGGGCGACAAAATCATCCTGCTCGGCGTCACCCCGAACAACGTTCGCACCCTGCATATCTTCGAGCGCGGCGAACTGCCCGCCGCCATCGCGGCATCGACCGCCGAAACGCCCGTCACAGCCTTCGCCAGCCGTCTGCGCCAGGCATTGAAAGGACGTCGCGATGCTACGGGCTAAACCGCTCCTCGCCGCCGCGCTCCTCCTCGCCCTCGCGCCGCTGGCCGTCCACGCGCAGGAAATGGATTTGCCGGGCCTGCCCGCATTCGCCGCCACCCCCGGCCCCAACGGCGCGACCACCTACAGCCTGTCGATACAAACCCTGCTGCTGCTCACACTCCTGAGCTTCATCCCGGCGATGGTACTGATGATGACGAGCTTCACTCGCATCGTCATCGTCTTCGCCCTGCTGCGCCAAGCCATGGGCACGCAGACCTCGCCGCCCAACCAGGTCTTGCTTGGACTGGCGCTTTTCCTCACTTTTTTCATCATGTCCCCGGTAGCGCAGCAGGTCTATACCGATGCCTACCACCCGATGTCCGAAGGCAGCATCGGTCTCGACCAGGCGTTGGCGCGCGCCTCGGTGCCGATGCGCGCCTTCATGCTGCATCAGATCCGCGAGTCCGACCTTTCCCTTTTCACCGAGCTGGCAAAAATCGAGCCGGTCGAAAAAGCCGAGGACTTGCCGATGCACGTCATCATCCCCGCCTTCATCACCTCGGAAGTCAAGACCGCTTTCCAGATCGGTTTCATCATCTTCATCCCCTTCATCATCATCGACATGGTGGTTGCCTCGGTACTGATGTCGATGGGGATGATGATGATGTCGCCGATCATCGTCTCCCTGCCCTTCAAACTCATGCTGTTCGTACTCGTCGACGGCTGGAGCCTCATCATCGGCTCGCTGGTGCGAAGCTTCGCCGCCGCCTAGGAATTTCCGCCATGACCCCCACCGCCGTCATCGACCTGGGCCGCCAGGCCGTCGAAATCACCCTGCTGATATCGGCCCCCCTCTTTCTCGCGGCGCTCGTCACCGGCCTCACCGTCAGCATCTTCCAGGCGGCCACCCAGATCAACGAAATGACCCTGACCTTCGTGCCCAAGGTCGTGGCGATCTTCATCACCCTGGTGCTGGCGGGGCCGTGGATGATTACGATGATTACCGACTTCATGCGGCGGATCTTCAGCGGCATACCGGCAATGATCGGTTGACGGCGGCAAGAACCGCAAAGCCGCCATGTTCAGCGTAACCTCGGCCCAGCTCGACGCCTGGCTGGCGGCATTCATATTCCCGCTCACCCGCCTCCTCGGGCTGCTGATGGCCGCCCCCGTCTTTTCCACGCGCGCCATGCCGGTGCGCGTCCGGCTCGCAGCCGGTCTCGGCATCGCCCTCGCCATCCTGCCCGCCGCGCCGCCGATGCCCGCCATCGCGCCGGGATCGGGCATCGGGCTTCTCATCATGGGCGAGCAGGTTTTCATTGGCGCGGCCATCGGCTTCGTCATCCGCCTCGTCTTCGCCGCCATCGACCTTGCCGGCTCCTTCATCGGCATGCAGATGGGCCTCTCCTTCGCACTTTTCTTCGACCCCAGTTCCGGCGGTCAGAGCGCGGTGCTCGCCGATTTCATGAGCATGGTCGCCACCTTGCTTTTCCTTGCGCTCGACGGCCATCTGGTCATGATCAGCCTTTTGGCGCACAGCTTTGAATGGCTACCGGTCGGCGCGGGCCTCGCGGGCCACGGCTGGAGCCTCATCCCCCGCGCGGGCGCGACCATCTTCTCCACCGGCCTCCTGCTCTCGCTTCCCTTGCTTGCGGTGCTGCTCGTCACCAACACCGCCCTCGGCATTCTCACCCGCGCCGCGCCCCAACTCAACCTTTTCGCCATCGGCTTTCCGATCACGATGACTGCGGGGTTTTCCGCCCTCATCCTCCTCATGAGCAATTTCGGGCCGGTCGTGCAAAGC
>JAISCE010000072.1 GCA_031265765.1 Azoarcus sp. | reverse complement strand
CAGGGGCGACGCATGCGTTGGACTTGCTGCGCCCAAACGGACGCCAAAGAGAGAAACTTCGATTGATTGTTGGGACAACGCGGTCGCCGAGAGCTTTTTTGCCACGCTCAAACGCGAGGAAGTCCCTGGCGCCTACGAGACCAAGGCTCAAGCTCATCAAGCTATCGCCTGCTATGTCCATGGCTTCTACAATCCCAACAGAATGCACTCGGCTCTGGCCTATCTGTCTCCGAATGACTTCGCTAAAAAACTCAAGCAGAATGCTTGACTCGCCCCTCTTGGGCGTCCGTTTGGGCGCAGCAAGTCCAATGCGTGGTTGCAGCAAATCGAAGCACTGCAATCGCCATGACGGAATGAGTTCATCTGCAAGGCATGGATAACCGAATCGGACGTTTTTGGCGCATTCCTGCGCGCCGGGATTACAATCGCCGAATTCTGTATATCTTCAATCCCCCCTGGCGTTGGCGCTTACGACATGTTTCTCAAACTTCTCATGATGGCGGCTTTTTTTGCCATCACCGTCTATATCGGATTCCATACCCGGAAAAGCGCCGCCGACGTCGATGGCTTCGTACTGGGCGGCCGTAAAGTCGGCTCCTGGCTTTCCGCTTTTGCATATGGCACTTCGTATTTTTCCGCGGTGGTTTTCATCGGCTATGCCGGCCAGTTCGGGTGGAAATACGGCATGGCGGCGGTATGGATCGGGCTTGGCAATGCATTCGTCGGCAGCTTGCTTGCCTGGTATGTGCTGGGCGCGCGCACGCGGGCGATGACGCACCATCTGCGGGCGCAGACCATGCCGGAGTTTTTCGGCGCCCGTTTTTCGAGCCGCTGGCTACGCATTGCGGCGGCGGCGATCATTTTCGTTTTTCTCATTCCCTACACGGCCAGCGTCTATAACGGGCTTTCGCGCCTTTTCGATATGGCGTTCGGTGTGCCATATGAATGGTGTATCGCCGGCATGGCGGTACTGACCTGCATTTACGTGGTGCTCGGAGGATATATGGCGACCGCCGTCAACGATCTGGTGCAGGGCTGCATCATGCTGATCGGCATCGTCGCTGTCATTGTCGCGGTGTTGAGCGGTTACGGCGGTTTTACCCAGGCGACGATCATGCTCTCGCAAGTACCCAACGATGTTCCGGGCACGGCAGGAATGCAAGGCGCTTTCGTGTCGTTTTTCGGGCCGGATCTTTTCGACCTGACGGGGGTGCTCATCCTCACCTCGCTGGGCGTCTGGGGATTGCCGCAAATGGTGCAGAAGTTCTATGCCATCAAAAGCATCGACGCAATAAAGCGCGGAGCCATCATTTCGACATTGTTCGCGCTGGTCGTGGCGGGCGGCAGTTATTTTCTGGGCGGATTCGGACGATTGGTCGCGGATCGGGTGGGCTATACCGCCGCCGGTACGCCAATTTACGATGCAGTAATACCCGCTATGCTTGCAAACATGCCGGACATGCTCATCGGCCTGACGGTCGTGCTTGTCCTGAGCGCCTCGATGTCGACGCTGAGTTCGCTTGTCCTGGCTTCGAGTTCCACCTTGACGCTCGATTTTCTCAAAGGCAATTTCATTCGAGAGATGGACGTGAAGCTTCAACTCGTCGCCATCAGGTTGCTGATCGTCGTGTTCGTACTCGTTTCGGGTGTCATTGCGCTTGTGCAATACAATTCGTCGGTGACTTTCATCGCGCAACTCATGTCGATAAGTTGGGGCGCGCTGGCGGGGTCTTTCCTTGCGCCCTTCCTCTACGGGCTTTATTGGAAACGCGCTACGGCGGCGAGTGTCTGGGCCTGTTTCGCTTTCGCGCTGGCGCTGGTGTGCTCCAACATGATGTGGAATTATATCGGGTCGCCGGTCAACGCCGGGGCGCTGGCGATGCTGGCGGGGCTGGCGATCGTGCCGCTGGTGAGTCTGGCGACGCCGAAGCCCGATGCCGCGCAGGTCGATGCGCTGTTCAGGGAGTCGTATCTCAACCTTCACGACAACCGTATCGATGCGGACTGATCCGCGCACAGCGGCGCGGGTCAGAACTCCGTTTCAATCCGTACCGTCTGCATGATGGTGGCGGAGATTTCTTCGATGGATTTGATGGTCGAGTCGAGCCAGCGGATGTTTTCCCGGCGCATCAGTTTTTGTGCGGCCTCGATTTCGTAACGGCAGTTTTCGATGTTGGCGTAATGGCTGTTGGGCCGCCGTTCCTGGCGGATTTGCGCCAGCCGCTCGGGGGCGATCGAGAGGCCGAAAAGTTTGCCGCGATAACTGTGCAGTTCTCCGGGTAACTTGTTGCGTTCAAAATCTTCGGGAATCAGCGGGTAATTGGCGGCCTTGACGCCGAATTGCATCGCCAGGTAAAGGCTCGTCGGCGTTTTGCCGGAACGCGAGACGCCGACGAGGATCACATCGGCCGTGATGAGATCGTCGGCGCTTGAAATGCCGTCATCGTGTGTCATGGCAAAGTTGATCGCTTCGATGCGTTTTTTGTAGTCGTTGCTTTCGGCGACGCCGTGGAAGCGCCCGACGGTGTGGGTGGAGTACTGTCCCAGTTCGCTTTCCAGCGGCCCGATGAAACGCTCGAAAAGATCGAGGAACAAGGCGTTGCCGTGCGCTTCGCGTAATGCCGCCACCGTTTCCGGGTTGACCAGGCTGCTGAAGACGATGGGGCGGCGTCCAGTGTTGCGGGCGGTTTCGAGAACCTGGCGTGCGCAGTCCCGCGCCTTGGCGACATCGTCGATGAAGGGCATGCGCACTTGATGGAAGCGCGTGCCGGGAAATTGCGCCAGCAAGCTGTGGCCGAGTGTTTCCGCGGTGATACCAGTGCCATCGGAGACGAAAAACACCGTGCGGGTCGAAGGGGCGTTCATGGATTTGGTTTGAGCAGGTTGCGGATGAAAAGGGCCGGGGAACCGGATGGCAAAATGAATATTGGGGCAAACCCTGTTGCGCGCATGAGTGACCTTTCCCGTAAAATCCACATTTTGCTTTTTCTGAGCGAATTCCGGAAGCCTGTCATGACCCGTTACGTCATTCCCTTCACAGAACTGCGTATGTCCGACGTCGACAAAGTCGGCGGCAAGAATGCTTCTCTTGGCGAGATGATTAGCCAGTTGCCGTCGAGTGTGCGCGTGCCGGGCGGTTTTGCCACCACGTCCGAGGCGTTCCGCGAGTTCCTGGCGCATGAAAGCTTGTCGCAACGGATCAATGTCGCGCTCGATGCGCTCGACGTTGATAACGTCGATGCGCTCGCCCGTACCGGCGCGCAGATTCGGCAGTGGATTGTCGATACGCCATTCCCGCCTGGATTCGAGGCCGAAATCAAGGCGGCTTACGATCGTATTGCCGCCGGTGCAGATGAAGGCAGCTTTGCGGTGCGTTCGTCTGCCACTGCCGAAGATTTGCCGGACGCTTCCTTCGCCGGGCAGCAGGAAACCTTCCTCAATATCCATGGCTATGACAACATCCTTCATGCGATGAAGGAGGTTTTCGCCTCGCTCTACAACGATCGCGCCATTGCGTACCGCGTGCATAAAGGCTATACCCATGCCGAGGTGGCGCTTTCGGCCGGGGTGCAGCGCATGGTGCGCTCCGATACGGGCGTCTCCGGCGTGATGTTCTCGCTCGACACCGAATCCGGTTTCAAGGATGTGGTTTTCGTCACCGCGTCCTACGGCCTTGGTGAAACCGTGGTGCAGGGAGCGGTGAATCCCGACGAATTCTACGTCCACAAGCCGATGCTCGCGCAGGGCCGTCCGGCGGTGGTGCGGCGCAATCTCGGTTCCAAGCTCATCAAAATGGTTTTCGCGGATAAGCGCGAGGCCGGCAGGTCGGTGCGCACGCTGGATGTGCCCGAAGCCGACCGCGCCCGCTTCGCGCTGACCGACGAAGATGTGCTTGAATTGGCGCGTTACGCCGTTATCATTGAACGGCATTATGGCCGTCCGATGGACATCGAATGGGGCAAGGACGGCGAGGATGGCAAGCTCTACATCCTCCAGGCGCGCCCCGAGACGGTGAAAAGCCAGAGCTCCGGGCTGGTGATGGAGAAATTCCGTCTCAAGGAAAGCGGCGAGGCCGTCATCCGGGGCCGCGCCATTGGGCAGAAGATCGGCACGGGAACGGTGCGGGTCGTGGCCGACGCTTCTGAGATGAGCCGTGTCCAGGGGGGGGATATCCTCGTCACCGACATGACCGATCCGAACTGGGAGCCGGTCATGAAGCGCGCCAGCGCCATCGTCACCAATCGCGGCGGGCGCACCTGCCATGCCGCGATCATTGCGCGGGAACTGGGCATTCCCGCCATCGTCGGCTGCGGCAACGCTACCGAACTGCTCTCCGAGGGCGACGAGGCCACTGTTTCCTGCGCCGAGGGCGACACCGGCTATGTTTATCGCGGCAGGCTCGCATTTGAAGTCACCACCACCGACATGGGCAATCTGCCCAGGCTGCCGGTCAAGATCATGATGAACGTGGGCAATCCCGAGCTTGCCTTCGAGTTCGCGCAGATTCCCAATGACGGGGTCGGGCTGGCGCGGCTGGAATTCGTCATCAACAATATGATCGGCATCCACCCCAAGGCGATTCTCGAAATCGACCAGGTGCCGTCCTCCCTGCGCGAAGACATTCTCCGGCGCGCCCGTGGCTACGACAACCCGCGCCAGTTCTTCATCGACAAGCTTGCCGAGGGCGTCGCCACTATCGCCGCCGCTTTTTACCCCAAGCCGGTCATCGTGCGCATGTCCGACTTCAAGTCGAATGAATATCGCAAACTTCTGGGCGGCTCGCTCTACGAACCGGAAGAAGAAAACCCCATGCTCGGTTTTCGCGGCGCATCGCGCTACATCGCCGACAGCTTCCGCGATTGTTTTGAACTCGAATGCGCGGCAATGAAAAAGGTAAGGGGGGAGATTGGCCTGACCAACGTACAGATCATGATCCCCTTCGTGCGCAACCTTGCCGAAGCCGAGGGGGTGGTGAATTTGTTGGCCGCACATGGTCTGCGGCGTGGCGAAAACGATCTCAAGCTCATCATGATGTGCGAGATACCCTCCAATGCCCTGCTGGCCGAACAGTTCCTCCAGCATTTCGATGGCTTTTCCATTGGCTCCAACGACCTGACCCAGCTTACCCTGGGGCTGGACCGGGATTCGGGGCTGGTCGCCCATGCCTTCGATGAACGCGACCCCGCCGTCAAGGTACTGCTGTCGCAGGCCATCCAGACCGCCAACCGGCTTGGGAAATACGTCGGCATATGCGGACAAGGGCCGTCCGACCATGCCGACTTTGCCGCCTGGCTGATGCAGGAAGGTATCCAGACCATTTCGCTCAATCCCGATACGGTGGTGTCGACTTGGCTCAAGCTTGCCCAAAAGGAATGAAGCGGCTGCTCATCGTCCGTGGATATTCCACGAAAAACCGGCGGCTTCACGGATCTGCCGTTGTCGGGCTGGATGCCTGCCGTTAATCGGTTGCCAGCTTGCCGGGTTCGAGTTCGCGCCATCGCCCGTCGAGATAGCCTTCTATCGGGCGGAAGCGAATCTTGTACGCCATTTTGCGGCTTTCGGCGATCCAGTAGCCGAGGTAGAGATTGGGCAGGCGCAGGCCGCGGCAGGCTTCGATTTGCCAAAGCACACCGTAGGTGCCGAGCGAGGCGTGTGGCAGGTCGGGGTCGTAGAACGTATAAACGCTGGAAAAGCCGTCTTGCAACCGGTCGATGACGCTGACCATGCGTAGGGTTTCGCCGTCGCGGAATTCGACGAGGAAGGTGTCGACCGGACTTTGCAGTAGGAATTGGCGATATTGTTCGCGGCTGTCGTTGTCCATCCCGCCACGGGGATGGCGGCTGAGAAGGTAACGCCGGTAGAGCAGGAAATGCTCTTCCAGAAAGGCCGGCGGGTGATTGTGGGCGCTGAGACTGGCATGGCGCTGCATGGCGCGGCGTTGGCTGCGGTCGGGGACGAAACGCTGCACGGGCAGGCGCACAGGCACGCAGGAACAGCATTCGTCGCAGTGCGGGCGGTAAACGAAGGTGCCGCTGCGCCGGAAACCGTGCTGGACGAGCACGCTGTATGCGGTGGCAAGATCGGTGTCGCGGCCAGCCTCCGGGACTTCGCCGGGGGTTTCGATGATTTTGGTGAATGCGACTTGCGAACGCGCCGCGCGCTCGGGCAGATAGGAGCACGTATAGGGCGCGGTGGCGTAGAAATGGATTGGGGCGAAGTCGTCGTTATGACGCATGAGTGCCTTGGCCGGTGGGCTGTTCCTGCCCGGAAGACCAGCGCCGGGGTGGCTCACCTTCCGCGGATGCCCATTGTTCGAGCAGGGCGCAAAACTGGCTGCGAGCGATTTCACGCGCGCCCATCGAGAGAAGATGAGAAGTTGTCATCTGGCAGTCGATCATGGCGAAGCCTGTTGCTTCAAGCAGGTTTGCCAGGTGAACGAGGGCGACTTTGGAAGCGTCGGTTTCGCGCGAGAACATTGACTCGCCGAAAAAAACCCGTCCAAGCGCCAAGCCATAAAGTCCTCCCGCCAGTTGCCCTTCACGCCAGCATTCGACACTGTGGGCATAGCCGAGTTCGTGCATTTCGATATAGGCGGTTCGCATGGCCGGAACGATCCATGTAGCGTTGCCGGGTTTGCGTGGCGCGGCGCAGGCGGCGATCACGGCGGGAAAAGCGGTATCGATGCGGACTTCAAAGCGTTGTTGCCGCAGTATCCGGCGCAATGAGCGATGAATGCGGATTTCGGACGGGAAAATCACAAGACGCGGGTCCGGATTCCACCACAGAATGGGATCGCCTTTGCCGAACCATGGGAAGATGCCGCGCCGGTAGGCGGCGAGCAGCCATTCGGGCGAGAGTTCGCCCCCTGCGGCGACGAGACCGTCGGGCCTGCCGAGGTCCGGGTCGATGGCGGAAAAGTCAGTGGAATCGTGAAGCCGGAGGATTATGCGCGGAGTCATGCCGCAGGATTGTAGCGAGATATGAAGGCAGGAATGGGTCGCATAGTCAGCGCGGCACATTATCTGAGAATGTAAAAAATTATCATTTGCAAAATAGTGTGTTTGTGTCCATAATGATGAGAACTGTTCTCATCGGTAAGCTCTCATGACTACTGTCGCCGCCATCGCGCCCATCCCAATGGATGCGCTCATTGTTGGAGCCGATCGTCTCGGCAACATTCCGGAAGTGCTTCATCGATTCGGTATACGAATCGCGGCGCACATCAGTGGCCGGGACAGCAGCCACCAGCGGCGTAGTGTGGCATCGTTGCCGGCCGGGGTGGGGATCGTCATCTTGTTTACCGATTTTCTGGGCCACAACGTCATGCAGGGCTTTCGTGATGCCGCCAGCCGTGCGGGCGTGAGTTTCGTGTGCTGTCGCCGTTCGGTGTGCGCGCTACAGCAGGCGCTTGGCCAGCGTGCGAGCCGCGAGAAGTGCGACGCTTGCAAAGCGTGTACGGAGAAAACGCCGGGCCGTCAGCGCTGAGCACAGCGCGCGGGAATCAATTCGCCAACTGGGGCGAAGGCGCTTCGGTGTTGGCGACGAGCCGGGAGGATGGGGTCTGCTGTCTGGTGTCGTCGATGATGCGGCGGGCGGTGACGTAACGTGTGCCCCAGAAGCGGGAATAGAGTTTGTCGATACGCACGAATTTGCCCGTGGTGGGCGAGTTCAGGAACTTGCCGTTCCCCACATAGATGCCGACATGGGAAATGTTGCGTCCAATGGTGTTGAAGAACACCAGATCGCCTGGCTTGAGATCGCGCAGGCTGACGCGGTTGCCTTGTGTCGCCTGCTCGATTGCCGTGCGTGGCAGATTGATTCCCACGGCATTGCGAAAAACCAGTTGCACGAGACCGCTGCAATCCATGCCGGTGATCGGGGAGACGCCGCCCCAGCGATAGGGGACGCCGATGTACATCAGTCCCTCGCCAAGCAGCCTTTGCACGGCGGATGCGCCTTGCGCGTGCCGCACTGCCGTCGATAGCCCGAGGCCCGCCTTGGACGCGGAAGTAACCGCCGCTGCGTAGGTAGGCGTTACCACGGGAAGCAGGGATGCGCCGACCGAAGTCGTTTTTGCTGTGTTCAGCAGGGTATTGGTGGCGGCGATGACCGCTACCGGCGTATGGGTGGAAAGCTCGCCCGGCGTAAACACGGGAACCGGGTTGCGGGCGGCGCGCGTGGCACTCAGCGCGGCAATGACCGCGAGGCCGAAAACCGGGCCGCTGCGAGCGGCGCGGGCCACCGTGATCGAACCCCGGTTACTGCCTTGGGAGCGTGCAGCCGTAGCCTGTGCCAGGCTGCCCAGAGTCTTGGACTCCGTGGTGTCCGCACTTGCGGGGCCAGATAACAACAAGCCCATCAGAAGGGGAAAGAGACGGTAACGCACGACTATATTCTAGCGGAACAATATCCTCAGTGTAAATATGTTTTTGCTGTTTTTTGAAGGGGCTTTTGACGGCGATGCGTGCCTGGGCGAGCGCGGACAGGGCTGGCAGAGGAGGTTTTGAGCGGGCGGATAGGAGGGAGGCGCCGTTGCCGGGGTGCATTGCACAAAATAGTGAATAAAATTACACTAGCGGCCTTGCTGCGATACCACGGAGAAGCGCATGAAAGCGAAAACCGACTATCCGTTGATTTTGTCCGGCCTGCTGGCCGGATTGATGCTGGGCGCTGGCCACATCGGCGGCGCCGTCGTGATGGCGTTCGTGGCCGCCGGGGGTGTCTGGCTGCCGCGCATGTTGCAAGGCGGGCACGAGCACGGGCCGGGTTTTCCCCGGTGAGAAACTCCCCGGCGCTGTTTGCCGGTTGTGTCGCCCGGTTTTATTTTTGCGTGCCGCGGGCTTTACGGACGGCGCATGCTCACGCTACCGCGCGCGCTTTGGCCGTCGCGCGTTTTGCGGTTTTGTCCGGTACGCCGCCGTCGACAAGCGCCAGGGCGACTGCGTTGGATTTGAATACCGCCAACACTTCACTTCCCACTTCCAGCGCGTGTTCGTGCAGGTTGCGGACGGTGAGGGTGGAAACCACTTTGTCGTGCCTGCCTTCCTGGCCGGTGATTTCCACTTCGATTTCGGCCAGCACTTCGTCCGTCCTGATTGCGCTCACCCGGCCCCGGATCTGGTTGCGCTGTTCGAGCGCCCGCACTGTGAGCAGGCGTTCGAGCACCTGGCCTTCCAGCCGGGCGAAAGCTGCATCGCCCCGGGCGCGCGGACGCGCCAGTTCAATCGTCTGGTCGAGCGCAATCCGTCCGTCTTCGATGAGCAGGATACGGTCGGCCAGCACTACCGCTTCACTGACATCGTGTGTCACCAGTACCGCGGTAAAGCGATGTTCGCGCCAGATGCGTTCGATCAGGCGGTGCATTTCGATGCGGGTGAGGGCGTCGAGCGCGCCCAGGGGTTCATCGAGCAACAGCAGGCGAGGGCGATGTACGAGGGCGCGCGCCAAAGCCACGCGCTGGCGCTGGCCGCCCGAGAGGCTTTCCGGCCATTCGCCGGCGCGGTCGGCCAGACCGACTTGCGACAACGCTTCCAGCGCGAGGGCGCGCGCGGTGTCGCGCTTGCCCGCCAGTCCGAGGGCGACGTTGTCCGCCACGCTGCGCCATGGCAGCAGGCGGGCATCCTGATACATGATGCGAACGTCGTCGATGGTTTCCTTCAGCGGACGCCCGTCGGCGTCGAGTTGCCCGCCCTGCGCGGCATCGAGTCCCGCGAGCAGGCGCAGCAATGTGCTTTTGCCGCAACCGCTGCGCCCCACGATGGCGATGAATTCCCCGGCGGCGAAGCGCGTCGTCAGATTGTCGATGACGATGCGTTCGCCGAAACGCCGTTGCACGGCGCCGAGCCGGATTTCCAATCCCTTATCGCGGATGCCCATCGTCTTGTTCCTTTCAGGCGGCCAGAAAACTTTTGTTCCATCGCAGCCAGCGCCGTTCCAGCGCCCGCGCGACCATGTCGGCGGCCTTGCCAAGCGCCGCATACAGCAGGATTGCCAGCACCACGATATCGGTCTGGAGAAATTCGCGCGCGTTCATCGCCATGTAGCCGATGCCGCTGGTGGCGGAAATCGTTTCGGCAACGATGAGCGTCAACCAAGTGAAGCCGAGCGCGTAGCGCACGCCCACCAGGATGTTGGGCAACGCGCCGGGCAGAATGACCTGGCGAAACAATGCCCATCCCCGGAGTCCGTAAGAGCGCCCCATCTCGATCAGGTCAGGCGGCACCGAACGGATGCCGTGGAAGGTGTTGAGATAGACCGGGAAGAACACGCCGAGCGCCACCAGGAAAAGCTTGCCTTCTTCGCCGATGCCGAACCACAGGATGACGAGCGGGATCAGGGCCAGGTGCGGCACATTGCGCACCATTTGCAGCGTGGTATCGAAGAGGTTTTCGGCAAGCCGGTATCCGCCGTTGATGAGGCCGAAGAAAAAGCCGATGCCGCCGCCGATCACGAAGCCGCTTGCGGCGCGTGCGGTACTTGCTCCCAGATGTTCCAGCAGTTCGCCGGACAGCAGCAGCCTCCAGCCTGCGGTCACGACCGCCCAGGGCGTCGGCAGGATGCGGGTCGATAGCCATCCGGCCTGCACGGCGATTTGCCATATCGCGAGGATCAGTACCGGCACCAGCCAGGGCAGCGCCCCGCGGCCCCGCAGGCGGCGCTGGATATCCGTTTTCAGGCGTTGCCATGGAAGAATCGCTGTTTCACGCATTGATTCGCACTCCGTGACGCTCGCGGTCGGCGCGGCATGTTTCCCGTTCAGACCTTGGCAATGGCCACTTCGGTGGATTTGACCAGCGCGATGACTTCGGTGCCGATTTGCAGGCCCAAATCCCGCACCGAACGGCTGGTTACGACCGAGGTAACGATGCCGTGCGGCGTTTCGACATCGATTTCGGAAACGACCGGGCCGGAGATGATCTCCTTCACCTTGCCGCGAAACTGGTTGCGGACGTTGATGGATTGAATGCTCATGCGTTCGTTTCCCTTGGCTTGCTTGAACGGCGCGATCCGCGCGCGCTCTTGAGGGGCCGTACTATACGATGTTGCCGCAAGGCGGCTAAGTAATTATTTTTGCATTCATTATTCCGCGTGTATCGATATTGAACCGGCAATCGGATATCGAGTAGATCGCTATCTCCGCGCACGAGCGGATTTCGTTCCTGAAGCGTCCGTACCGGAACGAGCTTCCCTTCAAAACCGGGCGCCAACGCCCCTGGTGAAGGATGTCATGATTGTCGAGGCTGGACGAGATTGGATCCTGCGCGCCAAGACTGGCTGGGAGGGCCGGATAGGCTGATAAAGGTTATCGGCCCGGCAGCCGCTTGACCCAGTGTTGGATGTTTAGTCCGCCGCCGGTAATGTTTCCGGTTTGTCGTCGCCTTCCCGCAGTGGCTCCGGCTCTTGCGCCGGCTCCGATTCGGGTTCTTGCGCCGGTTCCGGCCTTTCACTGCTTTCTTCTTTATTTGCGCTTTCCATCTCGCCCGCTGTTTGCGGGTTTTTTTTGTCGGTTTCGGTCATGGTCGCGGTTTCCCCCGCGCCATCGTTGGAAAAGACTTCGAGCGGCCCGGTGTAGGGGCCGAGATCGTGTTCGAGAAGAGCGTTGAGGCAAAGGATGTCGTCGATGGCGGTCAGCGAAAAACCGCGGCGGGTCTCGTCCCGGTTATCGCGCAGCAGGTATTGCAGATAGGCTTGGCATTCGCGCGTACCCCAGAGCTGCTGCAAGCGCAGCGCGATGTGCGGCATTTCTTCGAGACCGTGCGCCGGGTCGCGGGATTCGGTGAAATTATCCCAGTCGACGGTCCGCACATTGAACGTCTTGTTCAGCTTCTGGGCGATTTTGTCGAATTCGGCGCGCTGGCCGCTTTCGCGGTAAACCTCAAGCAATTTGAGCCATGGGGCGATGGCCGTTTTCGGGTTGTTTTCGATGAAGTTCGCCAAGGCCTCGGCGGCGCTATTGATGCGGCCAAAGCTCAACATGATTTCAGCCAATTCGATGGTCGAATCGTGGGCCTGCGTTTTGTCTTCCGGGGCGAAGATTCCGGCTGCCTGCAAATCGAGCGCGGGCGAGGCCGGGTCCCAGTCCGGCAGGGCGGGCAGCATGGGATGGGCCGGAGGCGGCGCGACGGTTTCCACATCGAGGCCAGGCGCGGACGCAACGGCGACCGCGTTCTTGTCGAGTCGCAGCGTATTCCCGGTTTCCGGCTGGCGTATCCGCAGCAACAGGATGACGCAAAGGGCACAGGCAAAGACGGCGATTCCGCCGAGCATCCAATCGAGCCGGGAATGATCCGCGGTTTCTTCCTGGAGGGGCAGGGCGTTTGCCGGCAGGATGGCGGAAGGATATCCGGGCGCGACAATGGCCCGCGCAGCGGCCACCTGCTTGACTTGTTCCAGCAGTTGGGCCTGTTCTTCCACCTGCTTCAGCAGACGAGTCTGTATTTCTCCAAGTTCGCGGACGCGCGCCTGCAATGCCTGGACTTCCATTTGCTGCGCCGTGTCCGCGGGATCGGGCCGCGCAGCCCTGGGTTTGGCGGAAACGTCGAATGGCAGACAGGTCGCAAGAGCGCCCGCGAGCAGAATGGCAATTCCGGTTCGTCTTGAATTCATGTTCGCTTGCCCGGTAACGGCGAAGGCCAGGATTATTTACTGGCTATCGTACCGCATTGCGATCATGTGGGGCAGAGGTTGAATACTATATTAATCAAACGGGAAGTGACCGGAGCCGCTTTGTCACTGCTAGAATACAAAGAGTTTTGGATGGGATCGGGGGAGATATTACAGTCATGCCCAATAGCGGTAAGGCGTTCGGGGAGAGGGGGAGGACGCTCGAATGCGCTGTGCGCACGGATGTCGGACTGGTCCGGGAGCGCAATGAAGACACGGTCTGGGCCGATGCCGGACGAGGCTGGCTGCTGCTGGCCGATGGCATGGGGGGCTATCATTCGGGCGATCTGGCCTCGGCGCTGGCCGTGAATCACGTGTTGGAGAGCCTGCGGCGCGATGCGGCAAAAAACGAGGATGACCGGTGTCATGACCGCGCCTGGCTGCTCGCCGCGGGCATCGTCGATGCCAATATCGCCATTCGTACCATTGCCGCGCAGTCTTTCGGCAGCGATGTGATGGGGGCGACCTTCGTTGGCGCCCTGCTCGGTCCGGACGAGGTTGTGTATGCGCATATCGGCGACTCGCGTCTTTACCTGCTGCGCGCCGGTGTGCTCATGCAGTTGTCGCGCGATCACACCATGGCGCAGGAATTCGTCGATGCGGGCCGCCTTTCGGCGGATGCGGCACAAACCCTGCCCTGGCGCGGGCTGCTTACGCGCGGACTCGGAATACAGGACGATGTGGAACCCGGCACGGGCGTTTGTGCGTTACAGGCGGATGATCGTTTGCTGCTGTGTTCCGACGGTTTGACGGACATGGTGGGCGAGGATGAAATCGCTGCATTGCTTGGCGCGCCCGCGCCGGCGGAGGATGTGGCCGCGAGCCTGATCGATGCCGCAAAGGCCGGCGGCGGGCGCGACAATATCTCCGTCATCGTTGCCTGGTTCGCTCGGGCGTGTTCATAGATGGCGATGGCGGCTGCCGGTAGATGCCGGATGCGCGGTGTGCGCGATACGAAGGATGGATGCATGCGATGCCGAAGTTGATTCTCAGCATGGATGGACTGGTGCTCAAGGAGATTGCGCTCACCAAGGAGAGGACTTCGATTGGCCGCAAGCCGGTCAACGACATCCAGATCGACAATCTTTCCATCAGCGGCCAGCATGCCGTGATCACCCATATTCTCGGCGACGCTTTCCTTGAGGATATCAACAGTACCAATGGCACCTATGTGAACGGGCAGCCGGTCAAAAAGCATGTCCTGCACAACAACGACGTGATCGAACTCGGTAAATATCGTATCAAATACTTGAGCGATGCTTCCACGCAAAGCGTGTCGGCGACGGAACTGATCGATACCGCGACGCTGAAGCCCTTCGACATCGGGACAGTGGAAGCGGTCGAGCCGTTGCCGTCCGGGACGCAGGCGGCCCGGACGACGGTTCCATCGCCTATCCGCGCCGAGACCAGCTCGATCGGGCACTTGCTCGAACATGTCGGTGTAATCCAGGTGTTGAATGGCGTCAATGCCGGGCAGGAACTCGAATTGAGCAAATCGGTTACTACCCTTGGCAAACCCGGCCACCAGGTAGCGGTCATCATGCGGCGTGAGCAGAGTTATTTCATAACGCATGTCGAAGGCAGGGTTTATCCCTCGATCAATGGCGAACAGATCGATACGGATGCCCGCAAACTCAATGATTATGACATCATCGAGATTGCCGGCGTCAAAATGAAGTTTTTCCTGCGTTCCTGAAGGGGGCGCGGGTATTGTGATTTCCTTCATCGTGTGCCATGCGGGTAAGTGATAAGTTTCGATCCGATGGCGGGATAGCGGCGGCCCGGGAGTGGGCTGGGCGGAAAGGTCCATGAAACTTACGGTGCTTGGTTGCAGTGGCGGAATCGGCGGTGAAAATTCGCGCACGTCGTCGTTCCTCGTCGACGACGATGTTCTCATCGACTGCGGGACTGGGGTCGGAGACCTGGAGTTCTCCGCGTTGCGGCGCATCAGCCATATTTTCGTCAGCCACTCCCATCTCGACCATATCGCCGCCATTCCGCTGCTGGTCGATGCCATCGGCGAAATCTGCTATCACACGATCACTGTCTATGCGCCGCCGGGGACGCTGCACATTTTGCGGGCGCACATATTCAATTGGCTAGTGTGGCCGGACTTCACAGCCATTCCCGACCGCGACCATCCTTACCTGCGCTTGCAGCCGGTCATGACCGGCGAATCGATACGTCTGGGCGATCGCATATTCACCGCCTTGCCGGTTCGCCACACCGTTCCCGCTGTGGCATGGCGCCTCGACAGCGGCGCGGCCCAGTTGATCTACTCGGGAGATACTACTTATTGCTCCGAACTGATCGAAGCCATCAACGCCAGTCCCGCCTTGC
Organism: Azoarcus sp.; assembly: GCA_031265765.1. Taxonomy (GTDB): domain Bacteria; phylum Pseudomonadota; class Gammaproteobacteria; order Burkholderiales; family Rhodocyclaceae; genus WRNU01. The sequence goes on along the minus strand of JAISCE010000072.1, from coordinate 8,259 downwards.
GCTACCTGATCGTGGAAACGGCGTTTCCCGAAGAAATGCGCGCGTTGGCAATAGCCTCCCGGCACTTGTGCCCCAGTATGCTGGAAGTAATGCTGAATGAATTTACGGTGAATCCCGAAGTATATGTCAGTCACCTCAAGCCGGGTTTCAGCACGCACATCATGGGACAGATAGATGCCTTGCGCGGGCGGCTGCGACCGATGCGCCTCGAACGCGGGCAAGTATTCGAGTTCTGACAACGTGTTTGCGATCGTGACGGAAGGTCACGAACAGGTTTTTGCTTCCCGCAGTATGTCCAGCGCGGTTTCGACTTCGCCACGCAATTCGGTGAGCAGCGCACGGGCTTCTTCAACGGCGATGGCGTTTTCCCGGTCCTGGATCGCGGTTGCGTCGAGACGATGGCGTGCGCCCGAGATCGTGAAACCCTCATCGTAGAGCAGGTGGCGGATTTTCCGCACCAGCAGTACTTCGTGATGTTGGTAGTAGCGCCGGTTGCCGCTGCGCTTGAGGGGTTTCAATTGGGAGAATTCTTGCTCCCAGTAACGCAGCACATGCGTCTTGACGCCGCACAGTTCACTGACTTCGCCGATACTGAAGTAGCGTTTGGCGGGGATCGGCGGCAGTTCCGCGGGCTGGACGGGTTCAATCGCTTCGATCGGCATGGCCGGATGTCTCCACGGCAGCTTTCAGTTTCGGGCTGGGATGGAAGGTCACCACGCGCCGGGCGGAGATCGGGATTTCTTCGCCAGTCTTGGGGTTGCGTCCCGGACGTTGCGGCTTGTCGCGTAGTATGAAATTGCCGAAGCCGGAGAGCTTGACGCTTTCGCCTTGTTCCAGCGCGGCGCGGATTTCCTCGAAAAAGCCTTCTACCATGTCCTTGGCTTCACGTTTGTTCAGTCCGACTTGCTCGAACAGCAAATCGGCAAGTTCGGCTTTGGTCAAAGTCATGGGTTTTCCTTTTTAGGTGCGCAACTGCCCGCCCACGGCGTGTTCGACGTGATGAAGCAGGCCGGAGATGATTTCGTCGACTTCGGCGTCTTCAAGAGTGCGTTGAGTATCTTGCATGAAAATCCTGAATGCAAGACTCTTGTGTTCCGGTTCAATACCCTGGCCTTGGTAGACATCGAACAGATGGATTTCCCGCACGATTTCCGGCGCGGCTTCGCGCAGGGCGTTCAGCGCCCGTCCGGCGCTGACCGTGGCCGGCACGATCAGCGCGAGGTCGCGCAGTACGGCAGGCATGCGTGAGATTTCACCGTTTTCCGGGCGCGATGCGGCAAGCGCCGCGTCGAGCTCGATCTCGAAGACTATGGGGGCATTGCCCGGTTCGTAGCGTTGCGCCCATCGTGGATGGATTTCGCCGATGACGCCGATGCGGCGGCCATCCTGGAAAACCGCCGCCGCGCGTCCCGGATGCAGGGCGGGCGCGGCGACCGGCTCGAAGGTGAGCGTGCGCGGCGCGAACAACGCTTCGAGGTCGCCCTTGAGGTCGTAGAAATCGACCGGGCGCGCTGTTTCTCCCCATTGTTCAGGCAAGACCGGTCCCGCCGCCAGCGCCGCCAGCCGGAGCGGTTGGCTGAAGCCGGAAACGCTGCCGCTTTCTCCGTCTTCAGGGTCTTCGCTGCGCGTGAAGCAGCGGCCAAGCTCGAATATCCGCACGCGGTTCTGCTGGCGTTTGCGGTTGCCGGCAAGGTTGGCGACCAGCCCCGGTATCAGGCTGGAGCGCATGACGCTCATTTGGCTGGCAATCGGGTTGGCCAGCCGGATCGGAGTGTCGTTGCCGCAGAAGTCGCGCTCCCAGGCTTCTTCGATGAAGGCAAAGTTCAAGACTTCCTGGAAGCCGCGTCCGGCCAGGCGGCGGCGAAGGTCCCAGTCCGTGCGCGACGATTCGGTGGCGGGGAGCATGGCCAGCCGGGCTTGCGGCGCGGGCGCGGGGATGTTGTCGTAACCGTGCAGGCGGGCGATTTCTTCGATGAGGTCTTCTTCGATTTCGATGTCGAAGCGGAATGCGGGCGGCGTGACCCACAGTTCGACCGCCAGGTTGCGAACTTTCAGGTGCACACGCTCTAGTAAGTCCTGCATGGCGTCGTTGTCGAGGTCGATGCCGAGCACTTGTCTTGCCCGCGCCGGACGCAGGCGGACTTCGTCGCGTTGCGGCAGGTCTTCGTCGGAGCGCGCTTCTTCCACGGGGCCGGGCGCGCCGCCGCAGATGTCGAGGATGAGTTGGGTGGCGCGTTCGATGGCCGGGCGCTGTAACTGGAAGTCGACGCCGCGTTCGTAGCGGTGCGAGGCATCGGAAGCGAATCCGTAGGCGCGTGCGCGTCCGGCCACGGCTTTCGGCGCGAAGAAGGCGGACTCCAGGAAGATTTCCGTCGTCTCCAGCGTGACGCCGCTTTCTTCGCCGCCCATGATCCCGGCCAGCGCCAGCGCGCGCGTTTCGTCGGCGATCAGCAGGGTGTCGGGCGCGGGTTCGACTGTTTGTCCGTTCAGGAGCAGCAGTTCTTCGCCCGGATGCGGCAGACGAACGTGGATTGCTCCGGCAAGGCGCGCGTTGTCGAAGACGTGCAACGGCTGGCCGAGTTCGAGCATGACGTAGTTGGTGATATCGACCAGCGCGTGTATGGCGCGGATGCCGGAACGTTCCAGGCGTTTTTTCATCCATTCGGGGGTTTGCGCCCTGGCGTCGACGCCGCCGATGACGCGACCGCAGTAGCGCGGGCATGCCTTGGGCGCGTCGAGCGCGATGGCGCGGCGGGCATCGGTCGCGGGAGGAATCAGCGTGAGCGGCGCGGGGGTGAAGGGTGCGCCGGTGAGCGCCGCCACTTCGCGCGCCACGCCGGTCAGGCTCAGGCAGTCGGCGCGGTTGGGCGTGAGTTTGATTTCAAAACAGGTGTCGTCGAGATCGAGACAGGCGCGGATGTCGGCGCCGATGGGGGCATTTTCGGGCAGCGCCAGCAGACCGGCGTGGTCGTCGGACAGCCCCAGTTCCCGCGCCGAGCACAGCATGCCGAAGGATTCGACGCCGCGCAGTTTAGCGGCCTGGATGGCGAAATCGCCCGGCAGTTTCGCGCCGACTTTCGCGCACGGCACTTTCATGCCGATAGCGGCATTGGGTGCGCCGCAGACGATTTGCAGGTGTTCGCCCGTGCCGGCGTCGACTTTGCACAGCTTGAGTTTGTCCGCGTTCGGGTGTTTTTCGGCTTCGACGATCTGCGCGACGACGACGCCGGTGAAAGGCGGCGCGACAGGGCGGGCTTCTTCGACTTCCAGCCCGGCCATGGTCAGCAGGCGACCGAGCGCGGCGTCATCGAGCGGCGGATTGACGAAGGCGCGCAGCCAGTTTTCGGAAAATTGCATGTTCGTCTACCTGAATTGGCTCAAGAAACGCAGGTCGCCCTCGAAAAACAGGCGCAGATCGTTGACGCCGTAGCGCAGCATGGCGAGGCGGTCGGGGCCGAAGCCGAAGGCAAAGCCAGTGTAGCGTTCGGGGTCGATGTTGCCGGAGCGCAGCACGTTGGGGTGCACCATGCCGCAACCGGCGACTTCCAGCCAGTGCCCTTCTAGCGCGCCGCTCATGAAAGCGACGTCGATTTCCGCCGAAGGTTCGGTAAACGGGAAAAAGGAGGGGCGGAAGCGGACTTGCAGTTCTTCGGTTTCAAAGAATTTGCGCAGGAAATCGCCCACTATGCCTTTGAGATCGGCGAAGCTCACGCGCTCGCCGACCCACAAGCCTTCGACCTGGTGGAACATCGGGGAATGGGTGGCATCGGAATCGACCCGGTAAACCCGCCCCGGCGCAATGATCCGCAAATCGGGCATGACATCGAGGGCGCTGTGGCGTTCGGCATGCGCGAGCATGGCGCGGATTTGCACCGGGCTTGTATGTGTGCGCAGCAAAACGTCGTTCCGGCCTTCGAGAAAGAAGGTGTCCTGCATTGATCGCGCCGGATGATTCGGCGGCACGTTGAGCGCAGTGAAGTTGTGCCAGTCGGTTTCGATTTCGGGGCCGTCGGCGACGGCGAAGCCGATGGAATGGAGCAGGCGCTCGATGCGTTCGAGCGTGCGGCTGACTGGATGCAGGCCGCCGGGCATGGCGCCGCGCCCCGGCAAGCTCACATCGAGCCGCTCGGCGGCGAGTTGGGCATCGAGCGCCGCTTCGCGCAGGCGCTCGCGGTGCGCGTCGAGCGCAGCCTCGATGGCCGCCTTGGCGCGGTTGACCGCCGCGCCGCGCTCGCGCTTCTCGTCGGGCGCAAGTTTGCCGAGCGCCTTCAGTTGTTCGGTGACGAGGCCGTTCTTGCCGAGGAAACGCGCTTTCGCCTGCTCCAGCGCCGCGCCGTCTCCCGCCGCGGCAAATGCCGCTTGTGCTTCATCGACCAGTTGTCCGAGATTGTCCATATCTCTTTTCCGGAATTAAGAAAAAAGGAGGCCGAGCCTCCTTTTCCCAAGCCGTAGCCCCTGTGGAATGCGCCGCTTATGCGGCGATCTGGGCGCGGGCTTGCGCGGCGAGCGCGGCAAACGCCGGTTTGTCGAATACGGCCAGATCGGCCAGCACCTTGCGATCCACCTCGATGGCGGCTTTTTTGAGGCCATTCATGAAAACGCTGTAAGTCAGGCCCAGTTCCCGCGCCGCGGCGTTGATGCGGGCAATCCACAGGGCGCGGAACTGGCGTTTGCGCTGGCGACGGTCGCGGTAAGCGTACTGTCCGGCTTTCATCACCGCTTCTTTGGCGATGCGGTATACGTTCTTGCGGCGACCGCGATAGCCCTTGGCTTGATCGAGAACTTTCTTGTGACGCGCGCGCGCGGTGACACCGCGTTTGACTCTGGGCATGGCGGTCTCCTCAGGCGAAAGGCAACATGGCGCGGATCAGCTTTTCGTCGGCGGGATGAATCTCGACCGTGCCGCGCAGCTGGCGCTTGTTCTTGGTGGTTTTCTTGGTGAGAATGTGACGCCTGAAAGCGTGGGAACGCTTGATTCCACCGCCGGCGCGTACCCTGAAACGCTTCTTGGCGCCGCTCTTGGTCTTCATTTTGGGCATTGCGAATACTCCATCTGTTTATAGAATGCCGCCCGGTAGCCCCGCGAGAGGCGTTTGATACCTGGCGCCACTTGTTTTCCGTTCCCCGCCAGCCAGGGCGGGGAACGGTTGTCGCACCCCTTTCGGGGCATTCTTCCGCCGCCGTTCAGCGGCCCTTGCGGACCGGCGCGACGATCATGATCATTTGACGCCCTTCCATCTTGGGCATCTGTTCGACCTGGCCGATATCCTCCAGATCGGCCTTTATCCGTTCGAGTTGGCGCAGGCCGAACTCCTGGTGCGCCATCTCACGACCCCGGAACCGCAGCGTCACCTTGCACTTGTCGCCTTCGTCGAGGAAGCGGCGCAGGTTGCGCAGTTTGATCTGGTAGTCGTTCTCGTCCGTCCCCGGTCGCAGCTTCACTTCCTTGACCTGTACCTGCTTCTGCTTCAGGCGCGCTTCGTGGGCTTTCTTTTGTTCCTGGTAGCGGAACTTGCCGAAATCCATCACCTTGCACACAGGCGGCTGCGCCGTTGGCGCAATTTCGACCAAGTCCAGTCCGGCCCCTTCGGCAGTCTCGAACGCCACACGCAAGGACACGATCCCGAGCGGCTCTCCGCCTTCGCCTACGAGGCGAACTTCCGGCGCGCTGATCTCTCCGTTGACGCGCTGCTTTTTTTCCTGAGCGATGGTGCAGTCTCCACAAAAGCCAATATCAAACCGGGCCGGCCTTCGCTTCCATTTCACGAAGCCAGCGCCCGATCAGCGAATCGAGGGGCAGTTGGCCAAGATCCTGGCCGCCCCGGACGCGCACAGCCACCTTGCCTGCAGCCTTTTCCTTGTCGCCGACGACGATTTGGTACGGCAGCTTGTGCACGCTGTGCTCGCGGATTTTATAGTTGATCTTTTCGTTGCGCAAATCGGTTTCTACACGAAAACCCGCATCTCGCAGCCGTTGCATGACATCGGCGGCGTAATCCGCTTGTCCTTCCGAGATGTTCATCACGACCGCCTGCACCGGCGCGAGCCACAACGGCAGGGCGCCCGCGTAGTGCTCGATCAGGATGCCGATGAAGCGTTCCAGCGATCCGACGATGGCGCGATGCAGCAAAATCGGGACTTTCCGCGTGTTGTCCTCGGCGACGTACTCGGCGCCGAGACGGTGCGGCAGGTTGAAATCCAGTTGCAAGGTGCCGCACTGCCACACCCGTCCCAGGCTGTCTTTCAGCGAAAACTCGATCTTCGGCCCATAGAAGGCGCCCTCGCCGGGTTGCAATTCGTAGGGAAGGCCCTGCGCATCGAGCGCGGCGGCCAGCGCCGCTTCGGCGGTATCCCATTGCCCGTCGGCGCCTACCCGCTTGTCCGGGCGCGTCGAGAGCTTGACCAGGACGTCCTCGAAGCCGAAATCGCGGTAAACCTTTTGCAGCAGATGGATGAATCCGGCGGATTCGGGCTGTATCTGTTCCTCGGTGCAGAAGATGTGCGCATCGTCCTGTACGAAATTGCGCACCCGCATGATGCCGTGCAGCGCGCCCGACGGTTCGTTGCGGTGGCAGGAACCGAATTCGGCCATGCGCAAGGGGAGATCGCGGTAGCTTTTCAGACCCTGGTTGAAAATTTGGATGTGACACGGACAATTCATCGGCTTGACCGCATAGTCGCGCTTTTCGGACTGGGTCGTGAAGATCAGTTCCGAATACATGTCCCAATGTCCGGAACGCTCCCACAGCGTGCGGTCGACGATTTGCGGCGTCCTCACTTCCTGGTAACCGTGCCGCTGGATCGTGCGCCGCAGGTATTGCTCGACCTGTTGCCACAGCGCCCACCCTTTCGGGTGCCAGAACACCATGCCCGGCGCTTCGTCCTGGAGATGGAACAGATCGAGTTGACGGCCAAGCTTGCGGTGGTCGCGCTTTTCGGCTTCCTCGATCATGTGCAGGTAAGCGTCGAGATCTTCCTTCCCGGCCCACGCCGTGCCATAGATGCGCTGGAGCATCTCGTTGTTCGCGTCGCCGCGCCAGTACGCCCCGGCGAGCTTGGTGAGCTTGAATACCCTGAGCCTGCCGGTCGAAGGGACATGCGGCCCCCGGCATAAATCGATGAAATCGCCCTGCCGGTAGAGCGACACATCCTCGCCCGCCGGAATCGAGGCAATGATCTCGGCTTTGTAATGTTCGCCGAGGCTTTTGAAAAACGCGACCGCTTTCTCGCGCGGCCACACTTCGCGCGTTACCGGCAGATCGCGGCGGACGATTTCGCCCATGCGCGCTTCGATGGCCGCGAGGTCTTCCGGCGTGAAAGGGCGCTTATAGGAAAAGTCGTAATAAAAGCCGTTTTCGACCGTCGGCCCGATCGTGACCTGCGCGTCCGGAAACAATTCCTTTACCGCCTGCGCCAGAAGGTGCGCACAGGAATGGCGGAGAACATCGACGCCTTCGGGATTTTTGCTGGTGACGATCGCTACCGCCGCGTCCGCCTCGATGCGGTGCGACAGGTCGACCAGCCGTCCGTCCACCTTTCCGGCCAGCGCCGCCTTCGCCAGCCCCGTACCGATCGCAGCCGCTACCTCACCCACCGTGACCGGATAATCGAAATCGCGGACGGAACCATCGGGCAAAGTGATGCTCGGCATGTACGTGGCCTTCAAAAACACAGTCGCCCAACATCCGCCGTAAACGAAAAAAGTGCGGTCGAACCGCACTCTACCGCCAACCCACGGTTTGAACCGGCCCATGGGAATTCGACAGGGCATTGGCAGGCGCGCTTGGGATCGAACGCACCTGTCGACGACATGAAAAGAGAGAACTTCAAAGCGCGCGCATCTCGAGGCGCACGCGCCCGAAATACCCCCATCTCCTGGAACCAAGACTGACGGCCAAAATTACGCGAAGTCGCGGATTTTGATCCGGCAACACATTCAGGATGCTTGAACCCTCTCATGTGAAGCGCGCAATGTAGCACGGAGCGCGCCTTGGAACAATATCATGGCGGCGAGCGCGCTTCCGATGCGCAAAATTGTGTGCGCTGTCCGAACGGCGCGCAGCGCGGCTGCTGCAGGAACCGGATGCGCCTGGTTTTCAGGATGTCCCCTGTCCCGGTCTAGTAGAATGGTTTTTCCCCTTGGCACATGCCGCACAGGAACTCGCATGGAACGTTTCTTCAACACCGCCGGCCCCATCAAGCCGGAGCGTCATTACTGCATCGACCCCTTGACCCGGCTGGACTGGGAAGAAATCCAGT
>JAISCE010000069.1 GCA_031265765.1 Azoarcus sp. | reverse complement strand
ATTTTTGTGCCGTTTTCATGAGTCGCCCGTCATCGTCATGGGATTCCCGCATGCGGGAAAAACGTAGCGGCATCTTACGCCTATTTAAATCGTGTGTGCAATAGTTCTCACGATTTTTTGTGGGGGGAGCAGGTTCGGTTCAGGGAAAGACCGCGCTGCCAGCCCAGATTCGGATTGCTATTGCCGTATCTGTCGTGTTGTATATGGAAGGGCGGGGTTCAAACCGGCGTTGGGTTGACGATGAAATTCATGCGATTGCCTTTGGCCGAATTGCTTCTTCGCTCCATGGGAGGCTAAGATGTCCGCTTTTCGCCGTCTGTTTGCACAGTGCGGCATCAGGGGAGCGGGTTATGAAAGTGGCAACGAAAGCGAATCCGGACACGGCGGCGGGGCTGGCGGAGTTGATCGCCGCCGCTGTCGCCGCGCCCGATGTCGATCCGTCGCGCCGCCTGATTCTCAAATCGGACAAGCTCGCGGATGTCTGCTACGACATTCGCGGCCCGGTGCTTACCCGCGCCCGCCGGATGGAGGACGAAGGGCACAGGATCATCAAGCTCAACATCGGCAACCTGGGCGCTTTCGGGTTCGACGCGCCCGAGGAAATCCAGATGGACATGATCCGCAATCTGCCGTATTCCTCGGGATATTCGGATTCCAGGGGGATTTTCCCCGCGCGCAAGGCGGTGATGCACTATACGCAGCAAAAAGGCATCAAGGGCGTCGATGTCGAGGATATCTACATCGGCAACGGCGTTTCCGAACTCATCGTCATGGCGATGAACGCGTTGCTCAATGCGGGCGACGAAGTGCTGGTGCCCGCGCCGGATTATCCGTTGTGGACGGCGGCGGTGTCGCTTTCGGGCGGGCGTCCCGTGCATTATCTGTGCGACGAGGGCGCGGGCTGGCTGCCCGACCTGGCCGACATGCGCGCCAGGATCACGCCCAATACGCGCGCCATTGTCATCATCAATCCCAACAACCCGACGGGCGCGGTCTATCCGGACGAAATCCTGCGGGAGATCGTCGCCATCGCGCATGAGCACGATCTCATCCTCTATGCCGATGAAGTTTATGATAAGGTGCTATACGAAGATGCGTCGCACACTTCGCTCGCGGCGCTTTCCGGCGATGTGCTGACGATCGTTCTCAATGGGTTGTCGAAGAACTACCGCGCCTGCGGTTTCCGCGCCGGGTGGATGGTGGTGTGCGGCGACAAGCGTCACGCGCGGGACTATATCGAGGGGCTGGATATGCTGGCCTCGATGCGCCTGTGCCCCAATGTGCCCGGCCAGTACGCGATCCAGACCGCGCTCGGCGGTTACCAGAGCATCGGCGACCTGGTTGGCGAGGGCGGACGGCTGCGGCGGCAGCGCGATCTGGCGTGGGAACTGATTACCGCGATTCCGGGCGTGAGTTGCGTCAAGCCGCAGGCGACGCTCTATATGTTCCCGAAACTCGATCCCGATTTATATCCGATCGACGACGATCAGGCATTCATCACCGAACTGCTGGAAACCGAACAAGTGCTGCTCGTGCAGGGCACGGGGTTCAACTGGCCGCATTCCGACCATTTCCGGCTGGTGTTTTTACCGTATGAGGAGGATTTGCGCGAAGCCGTCGGGCGCATCGCGCGCTTCCTCGCAGGTTACCGCGAGCGGCATGGACGCTGATCGGCCGCTTTCCATCGTGACCGTGACTTGCGCGGATAGCGAAGCGGCGGCGCGGTGGCTGTTCCGGGCGGAGGCGGTGCATCGCCAGTTGCGCGACCGGCTGCCGCCGGGGTTCGACGCTTACCGCGCGGCGCTGGCGCGTGTGCTCGCGGGCGGTGCGCGCCTGAGCCTCGCAACGGTGGACGAGACGGTAGAGGGGCTGGCGCTTTGGCGCATTGTGGACAACACCTACGAACTGCGGCGTCTGTATGTGGACGATCTGGTCGTGGAGGCTGCCTGCCGCTCGCGCGGCGTCGGCCATGCCTTGATTGCGTGGCTGGAGCGCGAAGCCAGGGCGCTTTCCTGCGCGGCGCTGGCGCTGGATTCCGGCGTGCAGCGCAATGGCGCGCATCGTTTTTATTTTCGGGAAGGTTTTTCCATTCCCGCATTTTGTTTCAGGAAAACACTTGCATGAAACCGATCAACGTGGGTCTTTTGGGCATCGGCACTGTCGGCGGCGGCACCTTTACCGTGCTTGAGCGCAACGCGGATGAAATCGCCCGCCGGGCGGGGCGCGAAATTCGCATCACTACGGTGGCGGACAGAGACACCGAACGCGCGCGCGAAATCGCGGGCGACGGCGTCAAAGTGACCGGCGACGCGCTCTCGGTCGTGCGCGACCCGGAGATCGACATCGTCATCGAACTGATCGGCGGTTGCACGGCGGCAAGGGACTTGGTGCTGGAAGCCATCGAAAACGGCAAGCACGTCGTTACCGCCAACAAGGCGCTGCTGGCCGTGCATGGCAATGAAATCTTCGCCGCCGCGCGCCGCCGCGATGTCATGGTGGCCTTCGAGGCGGCGGTGGCGGGCGGCATTCCCATCATCAAGGCGCTGCGCGAGGGGCTTTCCGCCAACCGCATCCAGTGGATCGCGGGCATCATCAATGGCACGACCAATTTCATCCTCTCCGAGATGCGCGACAAAGGGCTGTCCTTTGCGGCGGCGCTGAAAGAAGCGCAAAGCCTCGGTTATGCCGAGGCCGATCCCGCTTTCGATATCGAAGGCGTGGACGCCGCGCACAAGGCGACGATCATGAGCGCCATTGCCTTCGGCATTCCGATGCAGTTCGACAAGGCGCACGTCGAGGGTATCGCCCGGCTCGAATCCATCGACATCGCCTATGCCGGACAACTGGGCTACCGCATCAAGCTGCTGGGCATCGTCCGCCGCCGCGAGCAGGGAGTGGAATTGCGCGTGCATCCGACGCTGATACCGGCCAAACGCCTGCTCGCCAACGTCGAAGGCGCGATGAACGCGGTACTGGTGCAAGGCGACGCCGTCGGCGCGACGCTTTACTACGGCAAGGGCGCGGGGGCCGAGCCGACCGCCAGCGCGGTCATTGCCGACCTCGTCGACGTGACGCGGCTCCATACCGCCGATCCCGAACACCGCGTGCCGCACCTCGCCTTCCAGCCCGAACGGGTGCGGGATGTGCCGGTGCTGCCCGTCGGGGAGATCGTTACCTCCTATTACTTTCGCATACGTGTGCTGGACAGGCCCGGCGTGCTTGCCGATATCGCCCGCATCCTTGCCGATGGCGGGATTTCGATAGACGCCATGATCCAGAAAGAAGCGGGCGAGGGCGAATCGCAGACCGACGTCATTCTTCTTACCCACCGGACGGTGGAAAAGAACGCCGACGCGGCCATCGCGCGCATCGAGGCGCTCGATACAGTGGAAGGGAAGATAACGCGGCTCCGGCTGGAAACCCTGTGATGGAGCGGCCGCGCCGGGCGTGAAACGGTTTTCCTCGGGATGAGGCTTGCCGTTTCCCGCCGGCTGGCGGCTTTCCGGCGGGTCAGGCGAGGCGGTCGAGGTCGAATGCCTTGTGCAGCACGCGCACGGCCAGTTCGAGGTATTTTTCTTCGATCGCCACCGAAATCTTGATTTCGGAAGTGGAAATCATGCGGATGTTGATGCCTTCTTCGGAAAGCGTGCGGAACATCTTCGCGGCCACCCCCGGATGCGAATGCATGCCGACGCCGACTACCGAGACTTTGCAGAGATTCTTGTCGGCTTCGACCGCCTTGGCGCCGATGACCGCCTTGACCCGGTCGAGCACGTTGACCGTCTTGTCGAGATCGACGCGGCTCACGGTGAACGAAAAATCGGCGGTGCCGTCGCGGCCAACGTTCTGGATAATCATATCGACGTCGATATTGGCCTCGGCCACCGGTCCCACGATCTGATAGGCGATGCCGGGCTGGTCGGGCACGCCCAGCACGGTGATCTTGGCTTCGTCGCGGTTGAAAGCGATCCCGGAAATGACGGGTTGTTCCATGTTGCGGTTTTCCTCAACGGTGATGAGCGTGCCTTCGCCTTCTTCCTCGAAACTGGAGAGCACGCGCAGCTTGACTTTGTACTTGCCGGCGAATTCGACCGAGCGGATTTGCAGCACCTTGGAGCCGAGGCTGGCCATTTCCAGCATTTCCTCGAAGGTGATGGTGTCGAGCTTGCGCGCTTCGGGAACGATGCGCGGGTCGGTGGTGTAGACACCGTCGACATCGGTGTAGATCTGGCATTCATCGGCTTTCAGGGCTGCCGCCAGCGCAACGCCGGTCGTGTCGGAGCCGCCGCGCCCGAGGGTGGTGATGTCGCCATCGGCGTCGAGGCCCTGGAAACCGGCGACGACGACGACCTTGCCTTCGGCGAGATCCCGGCGGAGCGCGGCTTCGTCGATGCCGAGGATGCGCGCCTTGCCGAAGGCGCTGTCGGTGAGAATCTTGACCTGCCCGCCGGTACGGCTCCTGGCGGATATCCCTATGTCTTGCAAGGCCAGGGCGAGCAGACCGATCGAAACCTGTTCGCCGGTGGAAATCACCATATCCAGCTCGCGCGGATCGGGCGTTTTCGAGAGCGCCTGGGCGAGCGCGATCAAGCGGTTGGTCTCGCCGCTCATCGCCGAGACCACGACCACGACCTGATGCCCTTGTGCGCGAAACTTCGCCACTCGCCTGGCCACATTCTTGATGCGTTCGGGGCTGCCCATCGAGGTGCCGCCGTATTTCTGGACGATCAGAGCCATCGCTGCCTTCGGGTGCGGAAAACGAGAGGCAGGATTCTAGCTAAAAAGGGCGGCGTCTGCGCAAGACAGATGCGCCACGGATGGTTGCGGTCGCCGTTTTGTGCGAGTATCGGCCCGCCTGTAACCTGCTCCACAAAGCAAAAAGCCCAGCTTTCATCAGCTGGGCCGAGTGTTTGCTACGTATGGAAAACTTTGGCTCCCCGACCAGGGCTCGAACCTGGGACCTGCGGATTAACAGTCCGTCGCTCTACCGACTGAGCTATCGAGGAACAGAAGGCGCGCATTCTAGAGTGCGCGCGCCTTCCCGTCAAGAAAACCCAGAGTTGGCGACCCTGGGGAGGTTTTCCGTGCACCGGGAGGGATATCGTGGAGGCCCCACGGCGTCTTTCCCTGTGCCATTCGGGTTTATTCGCCTTTCGGTTGCGGGGCGTCGAGCAACGCCTTCATCGAAAGGCGAATCTTGCCGCGCTCGTCGGTTTCCAGCACTTTCACGCGCACAGCCTGCCCTTCCTTGAGGTAGTCGGCAACGCTATTGACGCGCTCGTGGGCGATCTGCGAGATGTGCAGCAGTCCGTCGCGGCCTGGCAGGATGTTGACGATGGCGCCGAAATCGAGCAGGCGCTGTACGGTGCCTTCGTAGACTTTGCCGACTTCGGCCTCGGCGGTGATCGCCTCGATCCGCGCCTTCGCTTCTTGCGCGCCTTCGGCGCTGACGCTGGAGATGGTGATGTTGCCGTCGTCCGCGATTTCGATCACGGTGCCGGTTTCTTCCTGCATGGCGCGGATCACCGCGCCGCCCTTGCCGATCACGTCGCGGATTTTCTCCGGATTGATCTTCATCGTAATCATGCGCGGCGCGTATTCGGAAACCTGTCCGCGCGCGCCTTCGATGGCCTGCCGCATGAAGCCGAGGATGTGGCGGCGGCCTTCATTAGCTTGCGAAAGGGCGACCTTCATGATTTCCCTGGTGATGCCCTGGATCTTGATGTCCATTTGCAATGCGGTGACGCCGTTCTCCGTGCCGGCGACCTTGAAGTCCATGTCGCCGAGGTGATCTTCGTCGCCGAGGATGTCGGTGAGTACCGCAAAGCGGTTGTCTTCCTTGATGAGTCCCATGGCGATCCCGGCGACGTGCCCTTTGGTCGGCACGCCGGCATCCATCAGGGCGAGCGAGCCGCCGCAGACCGAGGCCATCGACGAAGAACCGTTGGACTCCATGATCTCGGAGACGAGCCGGATGGTGTAGCTGAAGTCTCCGGGTTTGGGCAGCACGGCGAGCAGCGCGCGCTTGGCGAGCCGCCCATGGCCGATTTCGCGCCGCTTCGTGCCGCCGAAGCGGCCCGTCTCGCCGGTGCAGAACGGCGGGAAGTTGTAATGCAGCATGAAGTTTTCGCGGTATTCGCCGGCGATGGCGTCGATGATTTGTTCATCGCGGCCGGTGCCGAGTGTGGCAATTGCCAGCGCCTGGGTTTCGCCCCGCGTAAAGAGGGCCGATCCGTGCGCGCGCGGCAATACGCCCGTGCGGATATCGATCGGGCGCACGGTGCGGGTATCGCGTCCGTCGATGCGCGGCTCGCCGTTGAGGATGCGGCTGCGCACGATATCCGCTTCGAGCGAGAAAAGAATGCTCTTGACCTCGTTTTCCGGGGGCGGTTCGGCAGCGGCGGCGACGGCGGCAAGCGTCGCTTTTTCGATTTCATCGAGGCGGGCGCTCCGCGCCGATTTGCTGATGATGGTGAAAGCCTGTTCGAGATCGGCGCGGGCAAGCTCGGCGACGCGCGCGATCAGCGCCTCGTTCCTGGGCGGCGGTTGCCAGTCCCATTCCGGCTTGCCGGCGACTTCGACCAGTTCGTCGATGGCGCGGATGGCGTGCTGCATCTGTTCGTGGCCGTAGACGACCGCGCCGAGCATGATTTCTTCGGAAAGCTCCTGCGCTTCGGATTCGACCATCAGCACGGCCGCCTCGGTACCGGCGACGACGAGGTTCAGCTGGCTGGCGGCAAGTTCGCTGGCGGTGGGATTGAGCAGGTATTGGCCGTTGGCGTAACCGACGCGGGCCGCGCCGATGGGACCGTCGAAAGGCACGCCGGAAATCGCCAGCGCGGCGGAAGCGGCGATCATCGCGGGGATATCGGCATCGACTTCCGGATTCAGCGACAGGACGATGGCGATGACCTGGACTTCGTTATGGAAGCCATCCGGGAAAAGGGGGCGGATCGGGCGGTCGATGAGACGCGATGTGAGCGTCTCTTTTTCCGTCGGCCGGCCTTCGCGCTTGAAAAAGCCGCCGGGGATGCGTCCGGCGGCGTAGAACTTTTCGACATAGTCGACGGTGAGCGGGAAAAAATCCTGCCCAGGCTTGACATCCCTGGAAGCGCAGGCGGAGGCGATCACGACCGTGTCGGCCATGTTGACGATGACCGCGCCGCCAGCCTGGCGGGCGACTTCACCGGTTTCGAGGGTGACGGTATGCGCGCCCCAGGTGAAGGTTTTCTTGGTTGAAGTAGGCAAGGGGAATTCCTTTGGGTTGTTGCAGCGAACGACAACTGCAAGGGTAGATGGGCCGGGAAACGACAAAAGCCGGAGCGCCCTTCGCGGGCCGCCCCGGCTTTGCCGGAATCATCCCGCTCGCGCGGGCTTTGTCGGGCCGGTCACTGGGCGGGCTTACTTGCGCAGACCCAGCCGTTCAATCAGCTTGCGGTAGCTCTCGGCATTCCGGTCTTTCAGATAGTCGAGGAGCTTGCGGCGGCGGCTGACCATTTTCAGCAGGCCGCGGCGGGAGTGGTGATCCTTGCCGTGCGCCTTGAAATGGCCGGTGAGACCGTTGATGCGCGCAGTCAGGAGCGCGACCTGGACTTCCGGCGAGCCGGTGTCGCCCTGGGCGCGCTGGTAGTCGGAGACGATCTGCGCTTTGGTGGCAATGTCGAGAGCCATGTGCGTTTTACTCTTTCATGTTGTCCAGTCGGAAACGGCGAATTCTATCCCATTGTCTGCGGCGAGTCCAAGGTTATTGGTCTGGCGGTAGCGCCTCGCTTTTATTCGGCTTCCAGAATGCGATGTTCGACTTCCGAAGCACGAGCGCCGACTTCTGAAGTGCAAGTTTCGGCTTTCGTGGGTCGGAATTCGGCTTCCGGAGCGGGCGCTTCGGCTTTCCGGATGCGCGAAATTCGACTTCGGAACCCCGAAGCGCCGCTTCCGAAGCGCGAGGTTCGGTTTCCGAAATCCAAAGCGTCGCTTCCGAAGTCCAAGGCGCGGCTTCGGGAACCCCGAGGCGCAGCTTCCGAAGTGCAAGCCCGCCGCCGTTTTCCTGTCAATTCCGAATGCTTTGCACTGCGGCAGGCATCAAGACATAATTGCCGGACATCGACCTTCACACACAAGCGGGAAAAATCATGCAGGATGTTTACGTCAAAATCGAAGGCATCGCCGGCGAAAGCCAGGCACCCAAACCTCATCGGAAGCGTTCGGCGGCCCAATCCGTTTGAGCAACTGACGCCCCTCTGGCGCATCATGGGCCTGTCCGGGCGACAGCGAGAACGCTACAACTGTTCGGTCATCCGCGGCAACCAGATGAATTTTGGTATTCCATCCTCCAGGGGATTTTCCGATGCATTGACGACCGTTTTTTTAATGCCCCTGTCCCATCGGGATGAACTTTGATCGAAGTGCTATCTATCGACACTGCCTCAATCTTGAGACGGATGATCCGAGCGCGTTGCAGCCGCTCGAAAACCCGCTCCAGCACGCCGGCTTTTGCCCAGCGGCTCATCCGGGTATAGAC